>JAIDEF010000129.1 GCA_029054965.1 Eubacterium sp. | reverse complement strand
GCTTTGAAAATATAGTTCATGATTTAAAACCCCTCCAGCCTGAAATAAAATATCATCACGAACAACAATTGGAAAAGCATCAATATTTCGATATAGAGCCGGTGCAGGATAAGAAAAAGAAAAATGTTAAGCTTATTATAATATTTTTAATAGTATTTGTTTTAATTTTCTGCGGTGTTTATTTCGGTATTCAGATTTATAACAATCATATTAATGAAACTCCGACTGATACAACCGTGCCCACAACTGTGAGCGAGGTTGAGCAAAAAGTTAAAAATCCAATTGATTTTGCTTCACTTCAGGCAGCCAACAGCGAGATTTATGCCTATATCAAAATTGAAGATACAAATGTTGACTATCCCATTGTGCAAAGTGCAACAGATGATGAATTTTATCTCAGACATACTGCCGAGGATAAGAGCTGGTCATCAAGCGGTGCAGTGTATACAGAATCAGTTAATACCAAAACCTTTAATGACAGAGTAACTCTTATTTACGGTCATAATGGTTATGGTGACACATTTTTCACTACCCTGCACAGATTTGAGAAAGAGGATTTTTTCAATAATCATCCCTATTTTTATATTTACACACCCGAAAAGAAGCTGACTTATCAGGTTGTATCAGCCTTTAAATATGATGACCGTCATATTATGAATTCCTTTAATTTTGCAGACACAGTTCAGTTTTTGGAATTTGAACAATATATTTTAAATCCGTCCTCTGCTTTAAAAAATGTAAGAACAGAGCTTGATAAGGAGCTTAACGAAGACAGCAAAATCGTTGTGCTTTCAACCTGTATAACAAATCAGAAAAGCAGCAGGTACCTTGTATGTGGAGTATTAGTAAAAGATGAACAAACCTATTGATCCAAATTTAAATGACGATTTAGAGCTTGATATTTTAAATGATACAGATGATTTAATAAGCGGTGATAATACTATTGATATGTCAGACAACAGCAAAGAAGGTCTGACGCTAACCTTTCAGGAAGAACATCATCACAGCCATCATCGCCATTCATCTGGAAGTCATCATCATTCGCACAGAAGTCACTCTCATTCACACCGTAAGAAAAAGAAGCAAAAGCTGCCGACTGCAGCAAAGATTGCTATTGCGTTTTTAGTGCTGATGCTTGTGGCTGTTATAAGTGTTGTGGGTGTGTTCTTTTTCCTTGAACAAAAGGGTAAAAATAGCTTTACAAATGTTACCACACAAACAAATTATGAGGAAGTAATTGAACACGAGGGACATAAATACGTTTATAACAAGGATGTTGTTGCTATTGCATTTATCGGTGTTGACAAAAGAGAGCTTGGGACAGGTGATACTATCGGTACTGCCGGACAGGCTGATGCTGATATTGTATTAACAGTTGACACAAAAACAGGCAGAGCCAAAGCTATATCTATTCCGCGTGATACAATGGTTGATGTGGATTTGTACAGTGAAAATAATATTTTCCTTAGAAATGAAACATTACAGCTTTGTTTAAGCTTTGCTTATGGAGACGGCAAGGCATCATCTGCAAACAATGTTACAACATCAATATCACGAATTCTTTATAATGTGCCGATTAACAAGTACTTTGTGCTTGACCTTGACGGCATAGCACCTATTAACGATGCTATCGGTGGTGTTACCGTTGAATCACTTTATAATTTTGAAAATCTTGGTATTAAAGTAGGCGATAAGGTTCACCTTACAGGAGATATGACTGAAAGCTATGTCAGACAGAGAGATATGCAGACTATTGATGCATCACTCAACAGAACAGCTCGTCAGACACAGTACATCAAAGCATTTGCAAATCAGCTTCTGCCTGCGGTGCTCAATGATTTCAGTACTGTAAGCAGACTTTATAATACTGCTGCTGATTACAGCACAACCAATATGGATTTATCAAACGTCACATACCTTGCATCACTGCTTGTTTCAAAGGGAATCAGGGATTTTGAAACCGAAACACTGCAGGGTGAAATGAAGGAAAGCGAAAGAACAGATTACGCAGACTATGTTTATGCTGAGTTCTATCCCGATGAGGAGCTGACTCTTGAAACTGTTCTTGATACTTTTTACACACAGGTTGATTAATATTTATATATAGGAGAATATACTATGGAAATGGAAACAAAAAAAATGCTTTCCTCCTATGCTGCAAAAATCAGAATGGGAATTATTGAAAGCACCTACGGCGCAAAAGCAGGTCATCCGGGCGGAAGCCTTTCATCAGCAGATGTTTTTGCTTACCTTTATTTCAAGGAGATGAGGGTTGATGCAAGCAATCCTAAGGATGAAAACCGTGACAGATTCGTTCTGTCAAAGGGTCACTGTGCTCCGGGTCTTTACAGTGCGCTGGCATATAAGGGCTTTTTCCCTGTTGAAGATTTACCTACATTAAGACACATTGATTCTTACCTTCAGGGTCATCCTAATATGAATACTGTTCCCGGTATTGATATGTCAACAGGCTCACTGGGTCAGGGCATAAGTACTGCTGTAGGTATGGCTAAAGGTGCAAAATACATAGGCAAAAATGATATAAACATTTATACACTCCTTGGTGACGGTGAGATAGAAGAGGGTCAGGTATGGGAAGCTCTTATGTTTGCAAACCAGTATAAGCTTGACAATCTTTGTGTAATAATCGACTGCAACGGACTGCAGATTGATGGTACAACAGACGAGGTTATGACTGCAGAGCCGATTGATAAGAAATTAGAGGCTTTCGGTTTTGACCAGATTACAATTAACGGCAATGATTTTGACGAGCTTGAAAAGGCATTTGACGCTTTCCACAAGTCTGAAAAGCCTTTCGCTATCATTATGAAAACTGTTAAAGGTATGGGTGTATCATTTATGGAAAATGAGTGCGGCTGGCACGGTAAAGCACCTAACGAAGAAGAATATAACACTGCAATGGCAGAGCTGAAGGCCGCACTTGCAGAGATTGAGGAGGCGTAAAAATGGCTGATATTAAAAAGATTGCTACCCGTGACAGCTACGGCAATGCGCTTAAGGAGCTGGCACAGGAGGGCGCAGATAAATTAGTTGTTCTTGACGCTGACCTTTCAGCAGCAACAAAAACAGGCATATTCAAAAAGGATTTCCCCGAAAGACATATCAATTGCGGTATCGCTGAAGCAAATATGGTTTGCGTGGCTGCAGGAATGAGCACAATGGGTCTTGTTCCGTTTGCATCAAGCTTTGCTATGTTTGCTGCAGGCAGAGCCTTTGAACAGGTCAGAAATACAATCGGCTACCCACACCTTAATGTTAAAATAGGTGCTACCCACGCAGGTATTTCTGTTGGTGAGGACGGTGCTTCTCATCAGTGTTGTGAGGATTTCGCTCTTATGAGAGCAATCCCGGGTATGGTTGTTATCTGCCCTGCTGACGATGTTGAAGCGAAGCAGGCAGTAAAGGCAGCTTATAGCTATGAGGGTCCTGTTTACTTAAGATTCGGCAGACTTGCCGTTCCTGTATTCCACAATGACGATTATAAATTTGAAATCGGCAAGGGTGAGGTAGTTACCGAGGGTACAGATCTAACAATCATTGCTAACGGACTTATGGTTGCAGAGGCAATCGAGGCAGGAAAGGTGCTTGCAGATAAAGGCATCAGTGCTGAAATTATTAATATTGCAACAATAAAACCCCTTGACGAAGAGCTTGTTATTGCATCGGCTAAAAAGACAGGTAAGGTTATCACAGTTGAGGAGCATAACATCATTGGCGGTCTTGGCGAGGCAGTTTGCTCATGCCTTAGTGAAAAGTGCCCGACACCTGTTAAAAGAATCGGTGTTAACGATGAATTCGGTCATTCAGGCCCTGCAGTTGATCTTCTTAAGCAGTTCGGTCTTAGTTCTGAAAATATTGTTAAGGTTGCAGAAGAGTTTGTAAAATAATATATGTATTAAATCATGACCACCCCTAAGAGGGGTGGTTTGAAAAGGGGTATAACCCCTTGCTACTTGCCAGCGCCTTAATGACG
>JAIDEF010000128.1 GCA_029054965.1 Eubacterium sp. | reverse complement strand
GTTTTAGAATATAAAGATAAAATTTATGAAATTCTTAATGATATGCCAAAAAATATTGAATCAGCCGAAATGACACATCAATCATTCATAAACGCAACAAAAAAACTGTCTGATGAAATCAAAAAGAAATTTGATGTTGATTTGGATGTTACAATTATTTTATATTTAGGTTTAGGAAATGCTGCAGGCTGGGCCACTACTATTAAAAATCAAAGAGTTGTACTGATTGGTCTTGAAAAGGTTGTTGAACTCGGTTGGTGCAGTGAAAATGAAATTCAATTCCTCATTTATCACGAACTTGGTCATATATATCACTCACTTTTTGAACATAAAAATCATTTATTTAATAATAGACGAAAAGGCATTTATCAGCTTTATAGTGAAGGCATTGCAATGGTATTTGAACAGACACTTTGTAACGATACTGACTATTATCATCAGAATGCGAATGGTTGGCTTAATTGGTGCAAGGAAAATGAAATTTTAATCAAAACCGAATACCTTAAAAGAATTAAGAACAAGGAAAGTGTTCAAGACTTCTTTGGTGATTGGCGAAGCTTTATGGGTTATTCTGATGTTGGTTACTATTTAGGAACTGCATTTATCAGATTTCTTATGAATGATTATTCTTTACAAGAAATTGCATCTATGAAATTAAACTCTGTTCTGAAACATTTTTATCAATTTGCAGATGAATAATTCTTTACAGCAACTTAAAGTGGCTATTTTTATGTTATATTCAGCCGTCTTTTACATTCATCATACTGTGCCCTGCTGATTTTTTTATCTTCCAAAAGAGCAATCAGCATTGCCCTCATATACACCTTTTCAAATTCTTTATTTTTCTGCTTTGCATATTCGTTTTGCTTTTCCAGAATAACCTTCGTTTTCATAAAGCTCGCCTCAACGAAATTTATGCGAAAGCATCTTGTCCCTATGCCATCACTCTTTTCATTGCGTTGATGATTGTATGAATTACTTTAAACATTTTCTTTCAGCCTGCCGATTGCTCGGCAGGACTTTCATTAATTGACTTTTTGGATTTTAATATGATATGATTTAACATTAAAACACATAGGTAGGAACAAATATGTCACGATATATTGCTTTTGATGTTGAAACGCCGAATCGTTTTAACAATCGTATGAGTGCAATCGGTATTACGATAATTGAAGATGGAACGATTACAAGAAAGCTCTATTCTCTAATAAATCCTGAAACAAGCTTTGATTATTTCAACACATGGTTAACAGGAATCAGTGCCGAAATGGTACAGGACAAGCCTGCATTTCCGCAGATTTGGGATAAAATTGAACCGTTAATGAGCGACAGTGTTTTAGTTGCACACAATGCACAATTTGATATGAGTGTTCTAAAAAGCTGTTTGAAGGATTACGGAATAACATGGAAAACGCACGCACCATATCTTTGTACGGTGCAGATTGGCAGACGAGTACTTCCTAAAATGAGTCACAAACTTAATGCAATGTGTGACTATTACGGCATTGAACTTGACCATCATCACGCAGGGAGCGACAGCCTTGCCTGTGCCAAAATTCTTTTGAAATACATAGAGAGCGGAACAGATGTGACGCAGTTCATCAAAACATATTCATTCTAAAATACAAACAGTAAAAGCGTTGAGTTTTCCTCAACGCTTTAATTGTTTCAAAAACAGAACAGACCTAATCAATCTTCGGTAAGTGCTGAATTGCCTTTGCAACAAATTCTGCTGTTCCGGCACCGCCTGCTTTGTCGATATTATTTTTAAATCGTTCATCAGCAACATACATCTGACCTAACTGCTTTAAAATTTCATCTGTGCAGGTATAGTAATTTTCCGTAATGAAATTCTGCAGTTTTCTAATCAAAGCCTGCACTTCCTTAGAATCCGATGTAAGATGTTTTAACTTTCCGATTTCTGCAAAAAACTGCATAAATTCATCTGCAGTCTCGGCAAAATCTGAATGCTTTTGCTCATATTCTTTATAAACATCGGTGTGTCCCCATTTTTGTTTTGCCTCATTGGCATAGCTTTCAATTTCTGTTTTATCAAATACTGAAAAATTCATATTTTCAGCTCCTTTCGTTAAAATTTCACGGGCAGAATTAATGATTTCATCAAGTCTGTTTTTCTGCATTTCAAGTAATGCAATCTGCTCTTTCAGTGCAGACTTGGCATCAAAATCAGTGTTGTCAAGAATAGTTTTGATTTCCTTTAACGGAAACTTCAATTCACGAAAAAGCAGTATTCTGTGCAGCCGCTCAAGCGCTGTATCGTCATACAGCCTGTAGCCTGCATCTGTTGTTTTTGTTGGGGTCAGCAAATTTATTTCATCATAATAATGAAGCGTGCGCACGCTGATACCTGTTAATCTGCTGATTTCCTTAACTGTTTTCATCATTATCCCTCCCGTTGATTACAGTATAGACTATTACGCGGCGTAAGAGTCAATAGAGAATTTGAAATTTTTATATAAATTTATTTACAGCTATATTATACTATATATAAAACATTATTATAATAAAAAGAATTCAGTGATATCATGCGAAAAAACTATATTGACAATTTAAGATGGATGGCAATTCTGCTGCTCATTCCATACCACGCTGCTATGGCCTGGAATGTATGGCAAGAGCCGAATTACATATTTTTTGAGGGCAATCAAATAATCAGCAGTATTATCGTGTTTTTAAATCCATACTTTATGCCGCTTTTATTTCTGCTTGCAGGAATCAGCACAAAATTTGCATTAGAAAAAAGAACCGTAAAGCAGTATTTTTCAGACAGAGCAAAAAAATTATTAGTACCTTTTATATTCGGCACATTATTTCTTATGCCCATAATGACATATTTTGCTGATAAGTTCAATTTTGGTTACAACGGAAATATCTTTCAGCATTATGGTGTTTTCTTCACAAAATTTACAGATTTAACAGGTGCTGACGGCGGATTTTCAGCAGGTCAATTCTGGTTTATCCTGTATCTTTTCGTAATTTTAATTATAGCAATCGGTGTAATTGCATTGCAGAAAAAATTATCCCTGAATGTAAAAAAAGATATACCGTTATGGCTAATCTGCATTCTCGGTGTACCTTTGCCGTTATTAAGCGAATTGCTTTCAATAGGCGGCAAAAGCCTTGTGGAATATACATATATTTTTCTTATCGGATATTACCTTTTTTCAAAGGATACCGTAATCATCAAAATTGCAAAACACAAATGGATTTTCCTGACCATAGGTTTAGCAACAGCAATATTGAATGTTTATCTGTTTATATGGTCCGATACAAAATTCCAAATATTAAATATTATTGCAAAATATATATCTGAATGGTTTATGCTGATTGCCTTGCTTGGAATAGGCAAAGGCTGTCTGAATTTCAAAATCAAATTGTCAGTATATATGTCGCAAAGGTCATTTGCCTTTTATATTCTGCATTTTGTATGGGTTGTTTTATTTCAGTATCTTATGGCTGATGTTTTACAAAATAATACAATCTTGCTGTATACCGTTCCCGTTCTTTTAGCTTATTGCACTACTTTTATATCGTGTGAAATATGCTTAAGACTACCTTTTCTTTGTTCTTTTATGGGAATAAAATATAGCAACAAGAAACATTACGAACGCTGATAAGACAAAGCAATACACAAAAACGAAGCCTGCATTAAAATGCAGGCTTTAACTATATTTCAATTTGTTTAATACCGATTTCTATATTTCACTTTTGCAGATTCTGTAACTGTCTTAACAAAATCACTTTTCCCTGCTGTATACAAATCTCTGTTCGGTTTATATTTGTTATAGAGCTCTTCTTTTAACCGTTCATATTCCTTTGCTTTTCTATAATTATCATTCAAATAATCTCTGAAATACAGTTCATCACAATCGCCATACTCTTTTATGTGAATATGAAATACCTTTTCAGCATAGCCGTTAATGGTGTAGCCCTTATTAAAGGATATTTTATCAAAAGCCTCGCACATTAGAAT
>JAIDEF010000127.1 GCA_029054965.1 Eubacterium sp. | reverse complement strand
ATATGGTACAATATCTCCGTTAATTTTCTTTATGGAGATATTGTATGAGCGAAAGTGAATTAGATGAAATATTAAAAGAGGTCAGAAGAAGAACTGATGCTGAAAGAAAGAATACGTCAGTTCCTTCATATTCTGATAATGATATAATAAACAGAATTGACAAAAAGCCGCAGCAGTCAAGATCTGATGTGAAAAAGACTGATATACCTGTACAAAAGCTTGTTTCAAAGCCTGTGCCAAAGGCAGAGGTTAAGAGTGAAGATTTTGATATTCTTTCAATAGTTGAGGATTATGGTAAACCCCAGCGTGAAAAGAATAAGACTGATAATAAGAGTAAAAAAGGCATAATAATTGCTGTAGTGACTGTTATTATTGTTGCAGTGGCAGTGGTATGTGCAGTATTATTTTTAGGCGACAAGAAGGGTGAAAATACTGAAACCAAGCCTGAAACTACAAATAAATCTGCAGTGGTTGACGATAATGCATTGATAGGTGATATTAACCCGTTAACAGGTGAGGATCAGTATAACTCTTCCGCTGTCGGTAAACGGCCTGTTGCAGTTGTTGTTGAAAATGAATATTCTACTGAAGCAGTAAGACCTCAGTGGGGACTTAGCGATGCTGATATTGTTCTTGAGGGAGAAAGTGAATTTTCTACAAGGCTTCTGCTTTTCTGGGCTGACTACACGGATGTGCCTGAGCAGGTAGGTCCTACACGTTCTGCAAGACCTCCCTTCATAAGATTCAGCCAGCTTTTTGACAGTGTGTTTATTCACGCAGGTCTTTCAAAATCAAAGGGTAATTATATCGGTGCTGATACTGTTTTTGCCAATGAAAATGTTGACCATATAAATCTGTTGTCACTTTCTGAGGATGGCGGATATTTCGGAAGGGATAACAGCCGTTATACCGCAGTTGAGCACACAGGATTTTTTAATGGAGAAAATCTTCCTGAGCTTTTGGAAAAGCAGAAAATATCTACAGATATTACAGATTCAAAATTTACAAAGCTAAGTTTTAATCAAAAAGCAGTCGAAATAGGACAAATAGCTGCTGATGACTGTGAATTTAATTGGTCAGGCAATTGCCCTACAACCGCTTGCTTTACTTATGATCCTGACAGCCATAAGTATCTGACAACGGATTTTGATTCAAAATACGGCGAAGCAGGACTTGGATTTGAAAATTTAAT
>JAIDEF010000126.1 GCA_029054965.1 Eubacterium sp. | reverse complement strand
TAATTATATGGTATAATAGTTTTGTAGTTAGGTCTGGAGTCATTTTATACTATGAAAACTAAAATTTTAAATTTTGCAAAAAAGCATCATTTCGTTTTGCTGTTGATGAGAAAGGTAATTATTTTTATCAACAGGCTGAAATATTTACCACACTATATTTTTGAGCGAGTTGACGGCAAAACGGTTTTATTTGAGGCATATATGGGCAGGCAGTATTCCTGCAGCCCGAAAGCAATTTATCTTGCAATGCTCAGTGATGATACCTTTAAGGACTACAGCTTTGTCTGGGCATTCAAAAATCCTGAGGAGTTTGAATTTCTCAAAAAAAACAAAAATACTATACTTATTAAAAGCGGCGGAAAAGAATATTTCAAATATTTTGCACGGTCAAAATTCTGGATAGTCAATTCAAGAATTAATGAAGCTATAATGAAAAAAAGCAGTCAGGTCTATGTTCAATGCTGGCATGGTACACCGCTTAAAAAGCTTGGCTATGATATTGATGCAAAAAACGGCAATGCAATGAATTCTGTTAAGGATATCAGATATAAGCACCGTGTCGATTCAAAGCGGTATACCTATATGGTGTCGCCCTCGCATTTCTGCAGTGAAAAATTTGCATCTGCATTCAATCTGCAGAATACAGATATTCTTAAAGAAATCGGTTATCCAAGAAATGATTATCTTTATAATTACACTGAAACTGATGTGCAGCGTATAAAAGCAGAGCTTGATATTCCTGCTGATAAAAAGGTAATACTCTATGCACCTACATGGCGTGATAACCAGCATGATTCTGCTAAGGGTTACACATATACTCCGCAGCTTGATTTTGATTTGCTGAAAAGAGCTGTCGGCGATGATTATGTGGTGCTTTTCAGAAGTCACTATTTTATTGCAAATTATATCGATTTAGAAAAGTATAAGGGCTTTGTCTATAATGTGAGCACTTATAATGATATTGCAGAGCTTTACATTATCAGCGATTTGCTTGTTACAGACTATTCAAGTGTTTTCTTTGATTTTGCCAATCTTAAAAGACCTATGCTGTTTTATATGTATGATTTTGACGAATATAAAAATGAAATGCGTGATTTTTATATTGACGTATCAGAGCTTCCGGGTCCGATTGTAAAAAAGGAAAGTGATCTGATTGAGGAAATCAATAATATTGATACCTATAATATTAAGT
>JAIDEF010000125.1 GCA_029054965.1 Eubacterium sp. | reverse complement strand
AGCAAAAGTATCTGCTAATATTTGGATATAAAAATTGAATATGTGTTTATGTTTCAGTGATGTGAAAATCATCACAACCTACTCTTCTGTTCAATAAAAACGGTTGAGATAGGATATAAATTCAAGACTATTTTAAGTCGTTTACATAGTGAGTAAACACGCTATGCAGGCAGAACTGAAAGGCTCTGCTTGTTTGTGCTACTCACTTATGTAAACGACTTTTTCTTTTTGTGCTTGGCACAATATATCTTGCCCTCTGCAAGAGCCCACTGACATCTTTGCAAAGCTTGCTTTGAAAGTGTCATAGTGGGTTACACACTTTACTAAAAGTGTGTAACGAAATGTATGAATCAAATAATATGATTGGAGATGATAAAATAGCAAAACAAAATTATTCGGTTGCAAGAGTTGTAACCCATAACAGAGATGATATCGGTAAATTTGAAAGGCATATCGAACGAAAAAATGATAACTATGCAAATATGAATGTTGATCTTTCTCAATCTCATAGAAACATACAGTTTAAAAAATGTGATTGTACCTATAACGATAAATTGAATGAGATGGTGGAAAGTAAACAAATATCCCTGCGTGGTCTGAAAGATGATGCAAAAGTCTATGATGAAATGATATTTGATGTCAATACAGAATACTTTGAATCGCATGGCGGATATGAATTTGCGAAAAAATTCTACGAGCAGGCTTTTCACTTTGCCGAAAAAGAAATGGGCAGTGAATATATCCTATCTGCTGTTATGCACGCAGATGAAATCAATCTTGCTGCAAGTGATAAATATGGTTATCCTGTTTATCATTATCATTTGCATATAGTCGCACTCCCTGTTGTTCAGAAAGAAATCAAATGGTCAAAGCGTTGTAAGGATAAAGCGTTGGTCGGAACGGTTAAAGAGGTTGTAAATCAGGTCAGCCATTCAAAAAAATGGAAATCGGAGCAAATTGTTGATGAGAATGGAAACAAGCTACTTGTTCCCTCATACAGTTTGTTACAGGACAAGTTCTTTGAATATATGCAAAATGCAGGCTTTGATGATTTTGTGAGAGGAGAAAAAGGCAGCACAAAAGAAAATCTGTCTGTACTGCAATATCAAATCAGTAAGGATGAAGAGCGGTTAAAAAATATTCAAAAGAAAATTGAAATCGTTGAGCCTGCACAGATTGAATACAAAAAGATTGATGAAATCGGAAAACGAACTTTCACAGGCAAGGTGCAGATGTCAAATGATTATTATGACAAGCTCACAAGCCTTGCAAAAGAAGCAATATCAAGCAGAGCCGATATTCAGTATTACAAAACTTTAATATATGGTATGCAAAGACAGATTGACGATTTGCAATACAAATTTGATGAATTGAGAAAAATATGCAGACCTTATGTTGAGGCAATAAGGATTGCACCTGAAAAGGTGAAAAAGTTTATTGATAATATTTTAGTCAAGGCAAGAGAAAAAGCAAAAGCAGAAAAAGCCAAGGAGGAAATACTTTACCCTCCGATAAGAAGAAAGCCGAAATATAAATCAAAGGAGGATTTTGAAAGATGATTAAACTTGAATTAGTAAAAGCGGACTATGATTATGTAAATAATCTTTTAACTGCACAGATTGAAAAGTTAAAATCAATGACAAGTGAACAGAGAATTGAATGGTATAACAATTCTCTGTTTAGTAAACCTATTAACTTTACAAAACAAATTGATAATACAATTTACACAGTAAACACGCACTTTAATGCGACTGCAAATGAAAGCGTTAATGAAAAGATAGTCCGAATTTTAGAACAAAGCAGTAAATAATTTTAAAATCGCACTTTAAAGTGTTGAAGTGTAAGATTGAATGTGTTAGAATGTAGTTAACCTACAATCAAACATATTCGGCTGTAGAAAGGAGATTTATGAAGAAACAAACAGACCGAATAACTGCTCTGTATTGCCGTCTATCTCGTGATGATGAACAGGACGGACTATCAGGCAGTATAAAAAATCAACAATCCATATTAGAGAAATATGCAAAAGAAAACGGATTTAAAAACACCAAAGTATTCATTGATGACGGCTGGAGCGGTACGAATTTTGCAAGACCAGCCTTTATGGAAATCATGGAGCTTGCTGAACAAGGAAAAATTGAAAATCTGATTGTCAAAGACCATTCAAGACTTGGAAGAAACCGTCTTGTAGTCGGTCAGCTGCTTGAAGAAGATTTTGACAGGCTTGGTGTTCGGTACATTGCCATAATGGATAATATAGACACTGCAAAGGGTATCAGTGATTTAGTACCTATGCAGGACTTATTCAACGAATGGCACGCAAAGAATACGAGTCAGAAAGTGCGCAATGTACTAAAAAGTAAAGGCAACTCAGGTAAGCCTTCAACAACCAATCCACCCTACGGTTATACAAGAGAATGGGACATTGATGAGCAGGCTGCTGAAATCGTAAAAAGAATATATCAACTTTGCATTCAGGGCTACGGACCGAGTCAGATTGCAAATATTCTTCGAGAGGATAGAATAATGACTCCGTCAGAATACTTGACAAGCAAAGGTATAAAGTGCAGAAAAACGCCTGAAAAGCCTTTTAACTGGTGTTCATCAATCGTTGCGAAGATACTTGAAAGGCAAGAGTATATCGGTGATACGGTTAATTTCAGAACAACCAAGAAATCATATAAAAACAGAAAGCTTATCAAAAATCCTCAAAGTGAATGGAAAGTATTTAAAAATACACATCCTGCAATAATCAGCGAGGAGGATTTCAAACTCGTTCAGGAATTAAGAAAGAATAAACGCAGACCTGACCGAACAGGAATTATCAGTATGTTTTCGGGACTTGTATATTGTGCCGACTGTGGTTCAAAGCTGTATTACAGTTCATATAATAAACGTAAAGCAAATGCAGCAAGTTTCAGATGTTCATTATTTACAAAGGATACTGAACTGTGTACGATGCATTATATCAGAGAAAGTGCAATATACAATCTTGTTCTTGAGGATATGAAACGAGTATTTTTCTTTGTAACTGCATTTGAAAAAGAATTTGCAGAAATGCAGCTTGATAGTTTCTCTATGGAAAGACAAAAAGAATTATCTTCACGAAAGAGAGAACTTGAAAAGTTAAAAAAGCGTATCAAAGAAATTGATACACTGATTCAAAAACTATATGAAGATAATGCTTTAGGAAAGTTATCAGATGAGCGTTATGCTACGATGTCCATTTCTCTTGAAACAGAACAAAAGGAATTGAAAGAAACTGTTCCGATAATTGAGAAGGAACTTAATTCTGAAACAAATGAAATTGATAATCTGCAAACTTTTATCGGCAAGGTTAAAAGAATTACACAACCAGCTGAGCTTACACCTGAACTTGTTCACGAGTTCATTGAAAAGATTGTTGTATCAGCACCGACAAAGATAAACGGCAAGCGTTATCAGCAGGTAGATATTTACTACAATGGTGTTGGAGTAATCAAACAGCCTACTGCTGAAGGATGGGAATATCAATTCCAAAACAAATATTTAAACACAAAAGAAAAAACAGCATAGCCAAACTATGCTGTAAAAATCAAGAACCATAAGACTTGGCACCTTGGGGTACACCCTCTTTATGGAGTATACCCCAAGGGGTGTTTATTTGTTAAAATAAAAAGCCGTGAACAATCACGGCTTTACTGGAGCGGATGACGAGGCTCGAACTCGCTACCTCAACCTTGGCAAGGTTGCGCTCTACCGGGTGAGCTACATCCGCAAATGCAAGAATAATTATACATTCAAAATCTACTTTTGTCAATAGTTTTTATAAAAATAATTTTATTATTTACATATTTCATAATTTTTGTTACAATATATATCTAATCTAACTTTAGGAGAAGAATATGGATTACCGCATAGCCCCCTTTGGCAGCATATGGACAAATGGTATTTTTAATGTACCTGTTGATCTTGTTGATAAATTTTTAAAAATTGCAAGTGAATATCAGTTAAAAGCACTGCTTTTTATATTGAGAAACGGGGGACAGGCATCATCTTCACAGATTGCAAAGGCCCTTGGTCAGACAGCGGGTGATATTGATGATTTGCTGGAGTTTTGGACCGATGAGGGAATACTGTCAGTTGACGGACAGGCTGTTACTGTTAAAACTGAAATTAAGCAGGCAGAGCCTGCAGTGGAAAAAAAGGTTGTTAAAGAAAGTCTGTCAGCACCAAGACTGACTCCTGCAGATATTATTAATGCACAGCGGGACAGCAGTGATATTGCTTTTCTTTTAACTGAAGCACAGGTTATTTTAGGCAGAACTATCAGCCACGCCGAGCAGGAAATGCTTGTAAATATGGTTAATTACTATGGACTTAAGGCTGAGGTAATTATGATGATTCTTGAATTTTACCGCAGTGAAAAGGAGCGTGGAAAATCAATCGGCATTTCTTATGTCAATGCAATGGCAAAGAACTGGGCTGAGGAGGGGATTGATTCCGTTGCCGATGCTGAGGCTAAGCTTCAGGATATTGCAAAAAGTGACAGACTGTGGAATGAAATTATTGCGATAACAGGTATACGTCACAAGCGGCCTACTGCCAAGCAGAGGGAAATGATTAAGGATTGGTTTGCTGATTTTGATATAACGATGATAACCTTAGCGGCGGATATAATGAAGGAAAATATTCCCGAACCAAAACTTGCATATATGAATACTATTATAAAAAAATGGAGAAAAAGCGGAATTACTTCACCTTCTCAGGTTAAAGCCGAGCAGGAGGCATATGCTAAGAGTAAGAGCGAAAAGAATGATGACAGGCTGCAGTCGAAGCCTACATATGATTTAGATGAATATGCAAAATTTGCAATGAACAATACCGATATATAGGGAGGTGTTTTGATGTCATATTCACAGGACGTTTATAGTAAAGCAACGGAAATGCTTGAAAGACGAAAAGAACGGTCTAATATCGAGGCGCAGGCAAGGTTTGATGAAATCAGTGCAAAAATTCCTGAACTGGAGAATATACAAAATCAGCTTGCACGTGTCGGTTTAAATATTTCCAAGGTGTTTTTATACAGTAACGATAAGCAGGCAGATGTTGAAAAGCTGATGGATGAAAGCCTTAGGCTGCAGGAGAAGAAGAAAAAGCTGCTTGCTGATAACGGCTATTCGGAGGATGCTCTTAATGTTAAATATCACTGTGATGCCTGCAAGGATACGGGCTTTATTCAAAGTCGCAGGTGTAAGTGTCATAATGAGCTTTTAAAGGATATTGAAAGGGAAAATCTTTTGAAAATTGCTCCCATTGATGAGTGTACCTTCGACAGTTTCAAAACTGAATATTATCCTGACAGAGAGCGTGCTGAGCGTATTAAATCAAGCTGTCTGAAGTATGCTACACAGTTTACGGCTCATTCTAAAAGTTTGATTATATACGGTGGTACAGGGCTTGGAAAAACACATCTTTCACTGGCTATTGCCAATGGCGTGATTAACCGTGGCTTCAGTGTTGTTTACGGCACCGCACAAAATATTTTTACCGATTTACAGAATGAGGCTTTCGGCAGAACCGATAATCTCAGATATTATGAAAGAGCAGTTCTGAATTGTAATCTGCTGATAATTGATGATTTGGGTACAGAGTTTAAAAACAGCTATGTTTCAGCCTGTCTTTATAATATTATTAATTCACGTATTCTGGCAAAGCTGCCCACAATTATTTCGACTAATTTTACAACTGTTGAACTTCAGGACAAGTATGACCAGCGTGTTACATCAAGAATTATCGGAGAGTACTCACCGTTATTTTTAACAGGTAAGGATATAAGATATATTAAGAGGCAATAATATGACGGATATTTTAGTTAAAATTAAAAATCTTTCAATAATTACAATTGCAGCATCACTTATTATCGGCTTGGTGCTGATAATAAGACCGGGCGAAACTCTTCAGATTGTCAGTCTGATTTGCGGAGTATCAGTTATTCTGCTTGGAATTGCGGCATGGATTATTTATTTTGTTAAAGATAATTCAATGTTTATGGCAATTTTAGGTACGATTTCGCTTATAGCGGGAATAATTGTTTGTGTTAAATATAAAAGCTTAATAACAATTGTGCTGGTTTTATTTGGCGCATTTCTGATAGTAAGCGGTGTTATTGATTTGCTGTCTGCAATTAAGGCAAAGAAAATAGGCGGAGCTGGCTGGAAGGTTTCAATGGCAATGTCAGGTGCAATGATTATTGTAGGTATTGTTGTTACAGTTAATCCCTTTACCAGTATGGAAATGATTACAAGATTTTTAGGTGTTGGACTTATATGCTATGCTGTTATGGATTTGATAGCGTATTTCCAGATAAAAAGGGTTGCAGGGCTTGAAACTGTTGTAGATAAAAATGTAACAGAAATCAATATTACAAAAGACGATATAGAATAAAATAAAGAACAAAAAATCCGAGGTTTAAACCTCGGATTTTTTATTACTCATATTGATTTTTATC
>JAIDEF010000124.1 GCA_029054965.1 Eubacterium sp. | reverse complement strand
ACGCTTTGTTCATCAATACTGTTATTTGGCATTGTAATCAATGATTTTGTGAATGTGATAAATAAAATTTATCTTATTTCAGGCGAAATAGCAGGGTTAGAACCTTATATATCGCTTATGGTTAAAATACTCGGAGTAACTCTTATTACTCAGTTTGTAGTTGATTTATGCCGTGACAGCGGTGAAAACGCCCTTGCATCACAAACAGAAATAACATCTAAAATTATTATACTTATTATGATAATGCCTTTATTTGAGGCTGTAATAAATACTGTGTCAGGACTGTTGAAATGAAAAGATTTTTAATTGCTCTAATTTTAATAATAATCATTCCTTCACCTTGTTTTGCTGCTGAGGATGAAGATTATAATGATTATCTGAACGCCTTTGATTTATCGGCATTTGAAGAGCTTGATGATGATACATATTCATTTTTAGAGGATTTAGGTATAGCTGATTTCAATTATGATAAGCTCACACATCTGTCATTAAAGGATATTTTCAATCATATATGGCAGGTAATAATAAACAGCTCCGATGCTCCTGTGAAAACCGGGTTGATTGTAATATGCTTCATCATTCTTACATCATTTTTCAAATCAATGAGCAGTGAGCTGAACAGCAGTGAGCTTGCCTCAACCTTTTCAACAGTTACAAGTCTTGCTATATCTATTTTTCTTATTGTCAGAATAACAGGCTGTGTAAGTCTTTGCTGTTCAACCATCAAGCTTTGCTCAAATTTTTCCTTTGCTTTTTTTCCTGCATTCTGTGTCATAATTGCCACATCAGGAGGCGGAGCCACATCAATGTCTGTTAATACAATGCTGCTGGCATTGGCACAGGGCTTGAATTACCTCAGTCAAATGGTATTCATACCGATTACCAACTGCTTTCTGGCGCTTGGTATTTGCTCAGGAATAAAACAGGAGCTTAACATATCTTCTGTTGTTGACACTTTAAAAAGTCTTATAACTAAATCAATATCAACTATATCCGCAATTTTTGTTACAATACTTTCGCTTAAAACAGCCGTTGCATCAAGAACAGATGCTCTCGGTCTCCGTTCAATGCGCTTTGCTATAAACTCAGTTGTACCTGTCATAGGAAGCTCAATCAGCGAGGGGCTTCTTTCTATACAAAGCTATTCAAGTTTAATAAAATCAAGTGTAGGTGTTGTGGGAATTATTGCAATTGCGGTCATATTTCTGCCTGCTTTAATTGAAGTAAATCTGTGGCGTATAATTTTGTCATTGTCATCAATATGTGCTGATGTTTTTGGTGATAAATCCTCTGTCGGAATTATAAGAACATTTAGCAATACTCTCTTGATTATAGATGTTATTCTTATACTTACTATGGTTACAACAATAATTTCTATCGGAATTTTGGTTGCAGCAAAAACGGTGGTTTAAATGGATTTTATAAAACAATGGACACTTACAATATCAGCAACACTGATTATTTCAATAGTATTTTCACTTCTGACACCCAAAGGGAATATGGGCAGATTTTTTAAAGTAGTTCTTGCAATGTTTATTTTTGTATCATTTATATATCCGATAAAAAATGCAGATTTTGATTTTATACTTCCTGCTTTTGATGAAGCGGAGTTCGAAGATTCACAGCAAAGCTCATATGAAAATATTATTGAAACTAATATTAAAAATATTTTGAATGAAGGCAATTATATTAATTCAACAGTAAAAGCAAGCATTACTTTGAAAAATGCAGAAATATCCGTAAATAGTCTTGAAATAGGAATACTTGACGAATTTGATAAAAAGGAAGTAAAGAATTATATTG
>JAIDEF010000123.1 GCA_029054965.1 Eubacterium sp. | reverse complement strand
ATACTATATATAAATTATCATCACCAAAGGAGGAAGAATAATGAAAGAAATTAAATCTGAAATCCTTGGTGAAAAGTATTTTGAGGTTGACCATAAGTCAGGACTTAAAATATTCATAATGCCTAAGGAAAACTATTCATCATCCTATGCTGTTTTCGGAACAAAGTATGGCTCGATTGATACTAAGTTCAAGCGTTCCGACAGTGAAGAATGGATTACTGTTCCTGAGGGTATTGCTCATTTTCTTGAGCACAAGCTTTTTGAAAACGAGGATTTGGATGCTTTTGCACGCTATGCAAAAACGGGTGCATCTGCTAATGCTTATACGTCGTTTGACAAAACCTGCTATCTTTTTCAGTGCAGCGGAAATTTTGAAGCATCACTTGAAATACTGCTTGATTTTGTGACACACCCTTATTTTACTAAAGAAACAGTTGAGAAAGAGCAGGGCATAATCGGTCAGGAAATCACAATGTATTATGATGTAGCAGGCTGGATGAGCACCTTTAATCTGTTAAGATGTCTTTACAAAAATCACCCTGTAAGAATTGATATTGCAGGAACAGTGGAGTCTATTGCTCAGATTACAGACAAGCTGCTTTATGACTGCTATAACACATTTTATAATCTTAACAATATGTGCCTCGCAGTTGTAGGTGATGTTACACCTGAGCAGGTGCTTGGTGTTTGTGATAAAATGCTTGAAAAGGCAGAGCCGCTTTCAATTGAACGTGCCTTTGATGATGAGCCGCGTGAAATTGTTGAAAGCTATACAGAATATAATCTTGCAATGAGTATGCCTGTTTTCTCCTTTGGATATAAAGAGGAATGTAAGGAACTTACGCAGGATTTAAGAAAGACTATAGAGGTTAATATTCTTCTTGAAATTCTTGCGGGCGATACCTCAGAGCTTTATAATAAAATGTTTGACAACGGGCTTATCAATACAAGCTTTTCCAAGGAATATTTCACAGGCTTTGGCTACGAGGCAATTATGTTTGACGGAGAAAGCGTTAATCCTCAGGCTGTGGCTGACGAAATCAAAAGGGCTGTTGCGACCCTTAAAGCTAACGGTATTGATAATGAGCAGTTTGAAAATGCACGCCGTTCTCTTTACGGCAGGGAAATAATGGAGTATAATGATATAGACTCTATAGCAAATGCTATGGTTTCCGCTTATTTTAACGGCTATTCCGTTTTTGATACAATGGAAATTTATAAGTCAGTAACAAAAGAGGATATTGAAAAGCGTCTTGAAAATATGATGATGGAGGAATACTCTGCTTTATCAGTAGTTAAAAACAAGGAAAATGAGTAATTACACAAGAGTTTATTTTGAAGGCTTAGGTATTGATTTTGATTTGCCGTCAATTGCCTTTACCATTTTTGGTCATGAGGTGCATTGGTACGGAATAATCATTGCTTTCGGTTTTATGCTTGCTGTATTGTATGGCGGCAGAATGGCTTATAAATGGAAAATGAGCCTTGACGGAATGACAGATGTTTTAATCTGGGGTACGATTTTCGGAATTATATGTGCAAGAGCCTATTATGTTATTTTTGAATGGTCTTACTATAAAGACCACTTAATAGAAATACCGCAGATATGGAACGGCGGCATAGCCATTTACGGTGGAATAATCGGTGCACTTATAGGTGCGGCAATCGGCTGTAAGACAGGTAAAATTAATTTTCCGAATTTGCTTGATTTAGGTGCTCTGGGTTTGCTGATAGGTCAGGGAATCGGTCGCTGGGGCAACTTCTTTAATCAGGAGGCTTTCGGTGTGAATACCACAACGGCACCATTCAGAATGTGGAGTCAGAAAATTCACGACGAATTGGTGTCTTCAGCAGATGTGCTGACATCAAAGGGGATTGATTTTGATCCGAACCTTCCTGTTCATCCCACCTTCCTTTATGAGAGTGTATGGTGTCTGTTAGGATTTTTAATCCTGAATTATATTGTTCATAAGCACAGACATTTTAAGGGTGAAATCTTTATGCTTTACGGCATATGGTACGGACTTGAAAGGGCAGTTGTTGAAGGACTGAGGACAGACTCTCTTTATATCGGCGATACTACACTTAGAGTAAGTCAGCTTCTTTCTATTGTAATAGTTGCGGTGTTTGCAGTTGCTTTTGTTGTTTGCTTTATTAAGTACAAAAAGGGGACACTATGGAGTGCTTTGCAGCTTGATAAGGTGATCGATGAAAATATAAAAAATGATGAAAAGGCGGAGGTGCGAAATGGCACAGATAATTGACGGAAAGCTTGTTTCAAAGCAGGTAAGGGAAAGAGTAGCAAAGGAAACTGAGGAGCTTAAGGCAAAGGGTGTTACCCCCGGCCTTGCAGTAATTATTGTTGGTGAAGACCCTGCTTCACAGGTTTATGTAAGAAATAAGGAAAAGGCTTGTGAAGAGGTAGGATTTTACAGTGAAAAGTTTGCACTTCCTGAAAATACTACTCAGGAGGAACTGAACAATCTTGTTAAAGAACTGAACGGCAGACCTGAAATCAGCGGTATTCTCTGCCAGCTTCCTTTGCCAAAGCACCTTGATGATAAAGAGGTTATTAATCTTATTGACCCGATTAAGGATGTTGATGCATTCCATCCTGTCAATGTCGGTGCAATTATGATTGGTGATTATAACTTTTTACCTTGTACCCCTGCAGGTGTAATGGAGCTTATCCACTCAACAGGCGTTGAGGTTTCAGGAAAAAAGGCTGTTGTTATCGGCAGAAGCAATATTGTGGGCAAGCCGCAGGCAATGCTTCTTCTTCACGAAAATGCAACAGTTGAAATCACTCATTCAAGAACAGTTGATTTGGCAGAGGTTACTAAAACTGCCGATATTCTTGTTGCAGCTATCGGCAAGGCAAAATTTGTTAAAGCCGATATGGTTAAAGAAGGAGCAGTTGTTATTGATGTCGGTATGAACAGGGATGAAAACGGCAAGCTTTGCGGTGATGTTGATTTTGAGGATGTTAAGGATAGATGCTCATTTATCACTCCTGTGCCCGGCGGAGTAGGACCTATGACTATTTCAATGCTTATGCAGAATACGCTCACTGCAGCAAAAATTCAGAATGGTATTGAGTAATTATAATTAAAAAGGACTGATAAAATGGCACTTGAGGAACAGCTTGTTGACAAGCTGCTTGAAAAAAATTATAAAATTTCTTTTGCAGAGTCTTGCACAGGAGGGCTTTGTTGTGGTACACTTGTAAATGTTACAAATGCATCAAAGGTTCTTGATATGTCTTTTGTAACATATTCAAACGAGTCAAAAATGAAGCTGATAGGTGTTAAGGCTGATACCATTCTTGCTAATGGTGTTGTTAGTGAAGAGGTTGCTTATGAGATGGCGGAGGGTGCAGCAGCCACAGCCGGCAGTGAAATCGGTGTTGGTATAACAGGTGTGGCAGGACCCGGAGGCGGCACTGATAAAAAGCCAGTTGGTATGGTTTGCTTTGGTTTCAGTGTTAACGGCAAAACTACAACCTTCACTAAGCAGTTTGGTGAAATCGGCAGAAATCAGGTTAGAAAATCAAGTGTTGAATTTGTGTTTCAGACATTAATTGAAATGATTTAAAAGAGGATGCGTATGAAAAAGCTTTACAGAAGCAGAACTGACAGGAAAATAGAGGGTGTATGCGGCGGTATAGCACAGTATTTTAATTGTGACGTTACAATCATCAGACTTTTGTGGGTTATTGTGTCACTTTTCTCGGCATCTATTCCAGGACTGCTTATTTATATTATATGTGCTTTGGTTATTCCCGAAGAGCCTGACCCGTTTGAAACAACAGGCTATTATCACAATGATAATCAACAGAATTAATTTGCTGTAAAGGGAGGGTATCTCCCTCCCTTTGTTAATTGTACATATATCAAAAATGCTGATGTGGCGCAGCTGGTAGCGCAACTGATTCGTAATCAGTAGGCCGTCGGTTCAAATCCGATCATCAGCTCCAGAAAACCTCACTCGGATTACTCCAAGTGAGGTTTAATTTTTTGCCGCTGACTATCTAAAGACCATTTATGGTTTTATCATATTTTTAATATAATTGACAATTATAATGGTTTTACTGTATAATAAATATTACAA
>JAIDEF010000122.1 GCA_029054965.1 Eubacterium sp. | reverse complement strand
TTATATATCAATATATTAATTTTCTTTCTATTATATAAGTGTCGAAGATGGAAAAAGATGTTGCAGAAAAACACATTGTTAACAATTTATTTACAATTAAATAGACAAAGCCCTAATATAAGTTGCATAACAACAAAAAAGGTATGCTGAAATCAGCATACCTTTAACATGATAAAAATTATTTAATTTTACATTCTTGAAATATATTCCTTAAATGCTTCGGCAGAATTGAACTCCTTATAAACAGATGCAAAGCGAACATAGGCTACCTCATCAATAGCCTTAAGCTTTTCCATTATAAGCTCACCAATATTTGCAGATGTTACCTCACGGTCAATAGCAGACTGCAGAGTTGCCTCAATTTCACTTATAGCAGTTTCAAGCTCCGAAATGGTAACAGACCTTTTTTCACAGGCTCTGAGCATACCCTTCAAAATTTTGTTACGGTCAAAAACCTCACGGCTCTTGTCCTTTTTAATAACAATAATCGGCACATCCTCGATAATTTCATAGGTAGTAAATCTCTTGCCGCACTGCAAACATTCACGGCGGCGACGAATTCGTTCATTCTCATCCGTAGGACGAGAATCAATTACCTTGCTTTCATCAAAACCACAAAATGGACATTTCATTGGAAAATTCCCCCTTTACCAATTAAACGTATTGTAACACAACATATAGAAAATTGCAAGTATTTTCCCTTTACAGCAATATATTGACAAAATTACTGCTTTTCAAGCCTATGCACCTTGTTATTGTATATGAACATCCACACAGCCATTGCACAAATAATAAAGTAACCCACAAATGACCACAAATCAGGTATCTGACCGCCGAGGAAAAAGTAGCCGCTTATGGCTGTAAAGATAACATTTGAATAATCATAAACTGAAATTTCTCTGCTCGGAGCAAAGGTATATGCTGCAGTTATGGCAAACTGACCGCCTGCTGCACAAACACCAACCATTATCAGATATACCCACTGCTTTGTTGTCATAGGGTGAAAATTGAAAATAAGATAAGGAGCGGTAACCAGACAGGAGAACAAAGAAAAGAAGAAGACGGTAAATCTGCCGTTTTCGCCTTTATTGCCCATATGACGAACACAGGTGTAAGCACCGCCTGCACAGAGTCCGCCCACAAAGCCGCAAACTGAAGGAAACAGCTCCACATTACTCATTGAGGGTTTGATTACAAACATTGCACCGACAAATGCAATACCAATTGCAAATGCCTGCTTCGGCTTAACCTTTTCCTTTAAAAACAGAGCAGAAAACACCAAAGTAAAAAACGGGCTCATTTTGTTAAGAATTGCTGCATCGGCAGTAGATGCCATTTTAGTGGTAGCATAGAAATTGCCGAAAACACCTAAAAGCCCTGCACCGGACCTTATAATATGATATTTCAAACAGCCCTTATGAGGAAGAAATTTTTCTTTATTCTTCAGCAAAGTAATCACTGCTATAAACAGAGCAACAAAATTTCTGAAAAAGACCTTTTGTGCAACAGGAACATCACCTGAAAGATTTATAAAGCTGCTCATTCCGCTGAAGCTGAGTGCTGACAGCAGAATACAAATTATCCCCTTTGTTCTGTTACTTAACCTTGCCATAGCCTCTCTAAATAATCCTTGCTTTCCTTTAAAACATTTTCAACATCATAGCTGCCCGAATATATTTCAATCACACAGTCACCCTTATAATCGGCACTGTCCATAATGCTTTTCATTCTATTAAAATCAAAACTGCCATAACCTATCGGCAGGCAGTCACCCTGATCACCGTTATCGCTGATATGAAGGTGAACGATTTCATTTTTAAATTCTTCCAAAAATTCAAATGTGTTCTGTCCCGCTCTTACAGTCTGCTTGATGTCAAACACCATATGGTAATCGCTTCCAAGCTCTGATCTCATTTTTTTACAAAAATCAATTGTCTGGCTTTTAAAGCGATTGACATTTTCCTGACAGACTATTACACCTTCACTCTTACCGATTTCAATCAATTTTCTGAAACGCTCAAAATATCTATCATCAGGTATCGGAATTTTAGGCATTGCAACAGCACCATGAATAACAACAAATTTTGCACCAAGCATTGCCGCAGCGTGACAGGTTTTCTGATAAAGACAGATATAATCATCAAAGCGTCTTTGATAATCACCGAAAATACAGGAGCTTTCAAGAAAGCTTGAAAAGGGGTGAACAGAAATTATCTGAGTATTTGAATCCTTTGTAATAGCACAAAGCTCTTTAATGAACTTTTCTTCATACTCACAGGGAGCATTTACAAAGACCTCGGCTTTTTCAAAGCCAAGGTCTGTAACTTTTTTTAATGCCTTTTCTGTTTCGAGCGGATAGAAACAGGCAGTAGAAGCACCTATTCTCATTATCCAAGCAGCTTTTCTGCACAAGCAAGCTGAACACAGATGCAAAGAAGCTCTGCAGCCATATCAAGCTCAGCAACAGGAGGAAGAGTAGGAGCAATACGAATATTGCTGTCATTTTCATCAATACCATATGGATATGTTGCACCGACTGTAGTAAGCACAACACCAGCCTCTTTACAAAGCTCGCCTACTCGTTTTGCACAGCCGTTCATAACATCAAGACTGATGAAATAACCGCCCTTTGGGTTAAACCAGCTTGCAATACCCTTGCCTGCCAGCTCATTTTCAAGATGATTAAGCACAATTTCAAATTTAGGCTTAAGAATAGCAGCATGCTTTTTCATATGCTCAAGAACACCGTTTAAATCCTTGAAAAACTCAACATGACGATGCTGATTCATTTTATCATAGCTGATTACCTGACAATTAAGTCTTTTCTTGATTGCTGAAATATTATTATCAGATGCCACAAGAGCAGAAACACCTGCACCGGGGAATGTGATTTTAGCTGTTGAGCAAACCTCAATCACCATATCCTCATTGCCGTATTTAGGCAGTATATCAAAAATATTCATAAGCTTGTCGCCGTCATCGACAATATCGTGAACACAGTAAGCGTTATCCCAGATAATTCTGAAATCCTTTGCCGCAGGCTTCATTTTAGCAATACGGTCAACAACCTCATCACTGAAGGTAATGCCAGTCGGGTTTGAATACTTAGGAACGCAGAACATACCTTTAACAGACTCATCCTTGATGAGTTCCTCAATAACATCCATATCAGGACCGTCATCCTTCATAGGAACATTAATCATTTTAATATTATAATATTCACAGATAGTAAAATGTCTGTCATAGCCGGGAACAGGGCAAAGGAACTTAACCTCATCAAGCTGACTCCATGGCTTATCACCTGCACCCTCAATAAAGCATTGACCAATGTAGTCAAACATAAGGTTAAGGCTTGAGCTTGGACCGATAATAACATTCTTAGGCTCAACCTGCATTAAATCGGCAAAAAGCTTTTTACAGCTTGGAATACCATCAAGAATACCATAATTTCTTACATCAACACCGTCTGAAACATAATTGCTGCAAGCATTAAGACCATCTGATAAATCAAGCTGATCCTTACCGGGCTTACCACGGCTCATATCAAGCTGCAGATTTTTTTCCTTGAACGCGTTGTATCTTTCAAGCAGTGCAGCCTGTTCATTCAATAATTCTTCCTTAGTCATTTCTGTATATAACTTTGACATAAAATCACCTCACACAAATATATCCCACATAGTTTAGCACAAATATAATAATAATGCAAATTTTATATTGATATTAAGCTATTTGTATTTTATAAAATCCTCATAGTTGCACACATTATTGCCCCTACAAACTAATCTCGCTGAACATTTTATTGATATTATCACACAACAGCTTATTCTTTTGCAAATCAAGATTGCTATCCTCTGCAAGAATTTCACCTGCACATTTTTGAGCAAGGTGCAGAGTTTCCATATCCTGAAGCATATCTGCAATTTTAAGAGCAGGCAGACCATGCTGTCTTTCACCAAAGAAATCGCCCGGACCTCTTGCTTTCAAATCCTCATCTGCAATTTTAAAGCCGTTGCTGTTATTTTTCATAACCTCAAGTCTGTTGCGCGAACTCTCACTCTTACTGTCAGAAACAAGCACACAAAAGCTTTTTTTACTGCCTCTGCCTATTCTTCCGCGAAGCTGGTGAAGCTGTGAAAGTCCGAAACGCTCAGCATTTTCAATTACCATAATCGTAGCATTGGGAACATCGACACCAACCTCCACAACAGTCGTTGCAACCAAAATCTGCACATCGCCTGACGAAAAGGCTTTCATAACATTATCCTTTTCCTTAGGCTTCATTTTCCCGTGAAGAAGTCCTAAATTATAACCGCGAAACGCACTCTCGGAAAGCTCCTCAGCATATTGCTCAGCAGACTTTAAAGCTATACTGTCCTCGCTCTCTTCAATTGCAGGACAAATGATATATGCCTGTTCTCCCCTGTCAACCGCATCCTTTATAAATTTATACAGTCTTTGATGATAACGTGAATCCACTACGTCTGTTCTTATTTCCTGTCTGCCCGGCGGAAGCTCGTCAAGAATGCTTATATCAAGATCGCCATATAATATAAGCCCTAGTGTTCTTGGTATTGGTGTTGCACTCATAACAAGGGTATGAATCCCATCGCCCTTTTCTGCCAGAGCCGCCCTTTGTTTAACACCAAAGCGGTGTTGCTCATCCGTAATCACCAAGCCTATTGACTTAAATTCAACATCGTTCTGAATTATAGCGTGAGTGCCGATTAACAAATCAATCTCACCCTCAATCAGAGCTGCTTTGATTTCTCGCTTTTCCTTTGCTTTTGTTGAGCCTGTCAGAAGTCTGACATTAATCCCTGTGGGAGAAAGCATTTTTAACAAGCCCTCATAATGCTGAACAGCCAATATTTCAGTAGGTGCCATTAACGCACACTGATAACCGTTTTTTATTACGGAATAGCAAAGCCCTGCCGCCACAGCCGTTTTACCTGAACCGACATCACCCTGTAAAAGTCTGCTCATAGGGTAATCTCCTGCCATATCCGAAAGGCAGTCCTTTATTGCTCTTTTTTGAGCGCCTGTCATTTCAAATGGTAAAAGTCTTTTAAATTCTTCAGTAAAATCAGCAGTAATTCTTAAATTAGTTTCTGTTTTATTTCTGCCCTTTAATTTCAGCAGACCAAGCTGTAAAGTAAGCAGCTCCTCAAAAATAAGTCTGTAACGAGCCTTATGCATATCCTCTTCACTATCAGGAAAATGAATCTGCCTGATTGCTCTGTCAAGACTTATAAGATTGTATCTATCTCTTACAGATTTATCCAGAGTTTCGGGAATTTCCTCCAGTGACTCAAGCGCAGTTTTCACGACCTTGGCAATAGCATTTGACGTCAGCTTGCCTGTGGCAGGATAAATCGGATGCACTCTTATTCCTGTGTCAAGCCTTTCAATTTTAGGCGAAGACATTGATGCCGAGGTTAAATTCTTTTCAATTTTACCAAACAGCACATAATCTTCATAGACCCTTAAAGCCTGTGCCTGATATTTATTATTGAATATTGTTACATTGATTATACTTTCCCCGTCACTGAAACGGCATTTATAAAGGGTCATCCCTCTTCTTATCATATGCTCCTTAACCGGAGTAATCATTGTCGCCTTGATTGAAACAACATCACCGTTTTCAAGCTCACGGACTGTTTTTGTAT
>JAIDEF010000121.1 GCA_029054965.1 Eubacterium sp. | reverse complement strand
TAGCACCAGAGCCAATGGTTTTATTTTCAATACAAAGACGCCACCACGGCTTATTCGCATCATAAACTGACACCTGCTTTGACAGAGTCTTTGTCGGCTCAACAATTCGTACATCTGATTCATAATAATGCCAAGATCCTTGATTATCTTTTGAATACTGAGGCTTGAATAAAACCGAACGTTTATTGCCGCTATTCTTGCCTTCATAACAAATACAAGGGTCAACCATCGCCCCTGAATAGGTCTTTTTCTGATCCTCATAAAGCGTTACATTGAATGCCTCTACTGTGGGATGATCCCATGCATAGCAAAGCATTGCCATTGAGCTCATAGACACAAGCATAATTGCTGACAAAGCAAAAGACATTATGGACTTTTTGCTTAATTTAAAATGTTTCATAAAACTATCCCCTTTCGGTATTTAGATTTTTATTGTATTTCATCGAAAAACAATTTGTGTACTTTTTTCAAATCGATTTGTAAATTTGTACAATTTAATCTTATCACCACGGCAAATATATGTCAATATTTTCCACTAAAATATATTTGTGAAAATTTTTGTTACCTATTTTTGTGAAAAATGACGAAAAAAAGTCCTGCGGAAAATCCGCAGGATTTTAAAACAGAGTGTTTATTACATCATTGCGCTGAACATTGCAGCACCCATAATTGCATACATTACAATTACAAGAACCATATTTATAATAACACTTGCAAGAGCTGCCTTGCCGCAAGCCTTTGCAGTCTTTGGCTTTTCAGTCTTCTGTGTAAGATAGAGCACCAACCCAACAATTGGAATAAGGTAAGACAATATAGCTAAACCTATGTTTGCCTTTTCTTCCTGTGCAGGCATCTGCTGCATATTAACATTCTGGTAATATGTGTGCTCATTATTATCCTGCTGCGGTATATCGTACTGATTGTATTCGTCTGCCATTTTGCAAACCTCCTCTTTTATTTTTTGTAATTATATTTTAGTATATTGTTAGCAAATTGTCAATGCTTATGTTCACGATTTATTCATTTTCAGACAATACATTCATATTATTACGCAAAAAAGGCATTCCTTTCGGAACGCCTTTGCTTTTGGACACTCGTGTTGGCGCAACACCAACACAACTTATCTATCTAAAATTTCTTATTTTGCTGATTCTTCTACAGCAACTGCACAAGCAACTGTTGCACCAACCATCGGGTTGTTACCCATACCGATAAGACCCATCATTTCAACGTGTGCAGGAACTGATGATGAACCAGCAAACTGAGCATCACCATGCATTCTGCCCATTGAGTCTGTTAAGCCGTATGAAGCAGGACCTGCTGCCATATTATCAGGATGAAGAGTACGACCTGTACCACCACCTGAAGCAACTGAGAAATAAGTCTTGCCGTTTTCAAGAGCCCACTTCTTATAAGTGCCTGCTACAAGGTGCTGGAAACGAGTTGGGTTGGTTGAGTTACCTGTGATAGAAACATCAACACCCTCATGCTTCATAATAGCAACACCCTCAAGAACATCGTTAGCACCGTAGCACTTAACTGCTGCTCTTTCACCATCTGAGAATGCCTTTTCGCTTTCAATGTTAAGCTCGCCTGTATAGAAATCATAATCAGTCTTTACATAGGTAAAGCCGTTGATACGTGAAATAATATATGCAGCATCCTTGCCAAGGCCATTAAGAATAACCTTGAGAGGCTCTTTACGAACCTTATTAGCTGTTCTTGCAATACCGATTGCACCCTCAGCAGCAGCGAAAGATTCGTGACCTGCCAAGAAAGCGAAGCATTTTGTTTCCTCACTAAGGAGCTTTGCACCAAGGTTACCATGACCAAGACCAACATTTCTCTGCTCAGCAACTGAACCGGGGATACAGAATGCCTGAAGACCGATACCAATTGCAGCAGCAGCCTCAGATGCAGACTTAACATCTTTTTTAAGTGCAACAGCTACACCGAGTGTGTAAGCCCAGCTTGCATTTTCAAAAGCGATTGGCTGAACACCCTTAACAATAGCGTCAACATCAATGCCTTTTGATAAACATAAATCTCTTGCTTCTTCAAGACTTGAAAGACCGTACTCAGCAAGACACTTTTCAATTTTAGCAAGTCTTCTTTCCTTGCCTTCAAATTTTACATCATTTGCCATTTTACTGTCCTCCTTATCTTATTCTTCTCTTGGGTCGATATACTTTGCAGCATTTGCAAAGCGACCGTAATTACCGATATTTGCCTTATATGCTTCATCAGGAGTTTTGCCGTGACGGATATCCTCAAGCATCTTACCAACCTTAACGAATTCATAGCCGATAACCTCGCCCTCTTCATCAAGAGCCATACGAGTTACATAACCCTCAGCCATTTCCATATAACGAACGCCCTTAAGCTTGGTTGAGAACATTGTACCAACCTGTGAACGAAGACCCTTACCAAGATCCTCAAGAGCAGCACCAACAACTAAACCGCCCTCTGAGAAAGCTGACTGTGAACGGCCATAAGCAAGCTGCTTGAAAATTTCTCTCATAGCAACATTGATAGCGTCACAAACAAGGTCAGTATTTAAGCATTCAAGAAGAGTTTTGCCAGGGAGAATTTCTGCAGCCATAGCAGCTGAGTGTGTCATACCTGAACAGCCGATTGTTTCAACAAGAGCCTCTTCAACAATACCATCCTTAACATTAAGGCTGATTTTGCATGCACCCTGCTGAGGAGCGCACCAGCCGATACCATGTGAAAAACCGCTGATGTCTGAAATTTGATAAGATTTTACCCATTTACCTTCTTCAGGTATTGGAGCCGGACCATGATGAGGACCTTTTTTTACGGTACACATCTGTTCAACTTCATTTGAATAGACCATACTATTACTCCTTCCGATTAAGAAATTTCTACGTTATTAAATAATTTAAAAAAATTACCACGATTATTATAACCAATTTACCATATATCTGCAAGAGTAAATGTGAAAAAAAAGGATTAATTTAGCAGTTATATTTTGTATATATTGCTAACGGGCAAAAAATTTGTTATACTAATTATATTATAACATTCTATTGTGCAAAGGAGATTTTTATGAAAATCAGAAACGGATTTGCAAAAAGGGAAATTGCAGGGTCATATATAGTTGTTCCTGTCGGAAATACAAGCAATGAATTCAACGGAATGATAACGCTTAACGAGAGCGGCTCTTTTTTCTGGGATTGCTTTGCAAATGACATTACCATTGATGATGCTGTAAAAAAGGTTACGTCAGAATATGATATTGACGAGGCTACTGCGAAAAAGGATATTGAAGGCTTTGTAAAAATGCTGAGGGAAAACAACCTGATTATTGACTGAACAACGAAAAACCGCTTACACTTTTCAGTGTTAAGCGGTTTTTGTTTTATTTGCTTTTAAGTTTTTTCTTAATTCTTGAACCGGCAATGTGTACAGCAGAATTATTATCATACCATGCAAGACGTTTTTTGCACACCTCAAGCTCTTTTTTACAAGAGTCTAACTGAGCATTTATTTTTTTAGTTTGATTTTTAGCATCATTACACGCTTTCAGAATCTTACCTATTTCATTAGACTGCATTTTCTGACCTATTGCCATACGCTCAAGCATTTCTTCCTTAGAGCAGGTATAGATTGAATGAACCGGTCCGTAAAAATCAATTTCCTTAATCCTCTCATCAAACGGAACAGTTTTTCTGTTCTTATCCTGATAAATATGAGGTAAGCCATTGTTATTGAGGAAATCAACAAAATGCCAGAATCTTTCCTCATGCCCTTTGCTGACAATTGAAAAATCGGTTTTTTCATAAATATCAAAAACATCTGTATCATCATCAATAACGCTTACAGGCATTGAAGGTACATTATGGTAATCAGCAAGCTCTCTTGTTCTTGCGTCTAATGTAAAAAGCAAGCTTGGTACTCCGCAGAGAATGCAGCCAACCGCACCGTGGATACGAGTGCCATAGTTAAAATCAATGCTCTTATTAAATTTAAGAATACTTGGTATATCAATAAAAAATCTTGCTCTGTCATTAACAAGCACTTCACTGCTGATATCGTGAGGATAGAGCTTCTGTGCCTCGTTCACTGTATGAAACGGAACACCCAGATACATTAATCTCAAATCATCATTGAACTGGGGCATAAAGTAATAATTCGGCAACTTCTCAAAATTCTTAACCATGAATTTATTGAAATTAAGCGGACTTAACAAAGATCCTGTAACACAAACAGCAGACTCCTTTGTCAACGGCTTCGGATTCCTTACTTTGAGCCCAGGCCCAAACATTTCAATGGACGGGCAGCCTGTTACATCAATATCCCTGAAGCCAAGGTGATTCAGATAAGCCTGTGTAATCACTCCCCGCACACCGATAGAATGTGAATGATTCAGCACGGCTGTTATAAATCGTTTAACCATATCATCATAAGGATGTTTTGAATTAATATCAGGCTCATATGCCATCTCAACGCCAATGCCTGTTACAACACAGGGAATCGTAAGCTTTTCAATTAACTCGCTCCATTTTCTGAGAATTGTGCAATATGTTTCCCTGAAAGAATTTGCCATAGGCAACACAAGATAATCATAATTTTCATTGATAAATTCAGGAGATATTTCACTTTTGATAACATTAATATCAGAAATAAAATCAATTTCCGTATCCTCGGTATAAAG
>JAIDEF010000120.1 GCA_029054965.1 Eubacterium sp. | reverse complement strand
GCATGATTCCTCCAAGGGTCATACCCTGAATAAGTGATGCAGATGATTCATCTCTGCCGCCGAAAAGATAAAATCTGTTTGTAACATTCTGTCTTGTAATTTCAATATAGTTCCTGCTGATTTTGTAATTACAGACAAAGCCCAAATCAGCAAGCACAGGCAAAAGCGGAGTTACAACATTTCTTCTTAGTGAAGCAATTGTCTTTCCGCAAAGGGCAAAGGAAGTGTCGCTGTAGCTGTAAAATGCCCAGCATATGAACGAGAGACTCATACAAAGTGTTTTTCCGCTTCGCACTGCTCCGTCACATATTATGCCGTTTTTGTTTTTCATTTTGCTGCTTTTGCACCACCAGTTAAGTACTGCAAGCTGCTTTGGCGAAAACGGAACAAATTTATTCATAGCCGTTTCCCTCATATGCAGTTTCGGCTCTGTCCGTGCTGTTTTCCAGTGCCTCATAAAATGATTTTGCCTGAGATTTATCAGTTGTGCTGATAACCTGACCAAGCTTGTCGAGCGCTTTGAGCCTGTCAAAAAATTTGATTTCCATACCTCCGCCCTTCACTCTCTTGATTTCACTGATATTGAATAAATCAAGTCGGGGAAGCTTTTCAATAATGCCATCCTCACTCTCAAAAAGCAGTGATACAGCATCCTGTATTTCACCAAATGCTAAACGCCTTAAGCCCTCACTGACCTCTTTTTGGGTAACTTTCTTTTTTCTTGCCGTATAATCATCTCCTAACCGATATTTTGAAAGCCTTGCAGCTTTCTTTGCAGAAAAAAGTCCCTGCACTAACAGTGTGCAGGGAGGATAATATAGCCAAAATCAGCTATTTTTTCAGACAAAAACAGCAAAAAATATTTATTTTTTTGGTTTTATAGTTATTTTCAGCTATAGTTTATATTGAATATCTGAATTTAATATAGTATAATATAAAAAGAAAAGGAGGGGATACTATGTATTGTCCTAAATGCGGAACTTATATGGAAGAGGACAGCGTTCAGTGCGTAAATTGCGGTGAGCCTGTTGTGAATGAACAAGCAAATCAGACAAATTGTAACGATAATTATTATCAGCAGAGTGCTGGTACATATTATAATCCACAGCCAAGCTCATCTCAAAGCTACTATCAGTATGACAGTCAGGTAAAACAGGAGCAGATGATAGAACAGGGCTATAAGGATAAATTGTCCTCTGCCAATACGCTCGGTATTCTTGCAATAATTCTTGGAATACTTTTTTCACCTATCGCAGGTATTGTGTGTGGTGCAATCGGTATCAGTAAATTGAACGAGGTGCCTGATTTTGCTCCTTATACACCAATGGCGCAGGAGAAGGCAAGGTGTAAAAAGCTTAATACTTTAGGTATTGTAATTCCTATTGTTCTCTGGGTTGTTGCTATTGTATTTATGTTTATTGCAATATTTGCATTCGGCTTTGCAGCAACATCAGCAGCGTTCTATTAATATTGTATAAAATAAAAGTGCTTGCGGAAAATCCACAAGCATTTTTTATTTGTCTGTATTGAGTTTAATACATCTTAATTTTTAATGCAAGATTTAATACATTTTTTGCAGAGCGCTCAAGTTCACCGCGTGTAATACCATTTTTTCTGCCAAGTGTTTTCAGCAGTGAGCCGTCTGACTTGTATTTCTTTTCAATGTGTCTGAAGCCGCCCGGCATAAGCACATCCACCTGTGCTCGCACACGGTAAGCATTATCCTTTATTTCAGGGAATTCAGGTGATGGTGATTTCTGCATCCACCAGTCAGTCATAACATTTCCTGTGTACCCCCATTCTCCTCTGAGCACAGTAGTTGCAAGATCATAGCTGTAATGACTCCATACACCATTAATTTTGTTGTAGCTGGTCATAATATTAAGCGGTTTTGACTCTTTGACACAGATTTCAAAGCCCTTAAGATATATTTCTCTCAAGGCTCTTTCCGACAGGCGGGAGTCATTTTTTGTTCGTTTGAATTCCTGATTATTGCAGGCAAAATGCTTAGGGCAGGCAGAAACACCCGCTGACTGAATACCTCTGACAAACGCAGCAGCCATTTTGCCCGAAACAAGGGGATCTTCACTGAAATATTCAAAGTTTCTGCCACAGAGCACATTTCTGTGGATATTCATACCCGGTGCTAAAAGAACATCACTTTTATGGAATTTCAGTTCTTTTCCCATAACAGTGGCAAGCTTTTCTATAAGCTCCGTATTCCAGCTACAGGCAAGTGCCGTGCCGCAGGGGATGAGTGAGGTGTATTTTCTTATTCTCACTCCTGCAGGTCCATCTGTTGTAATGATAGGCGGTATACCCTTATCACGAAGCGAGGGGATAATTCCGCCGAATGCACCTGCATTGCCGATTACACCTAATTCGCTGTCCATTTTTCCCTGACCTCGTGTCAGTGCCTCAAGCTCCTTGTTTGTAAGCTGAGAAATAAATTCATCAAGAGTGATTTTTTCGTTCTTAACATCAATCAGCTTGAAACCCTTGTCACCTTTAAAGCCTGTTTCAGATGGTAGATTTTCAATAATCCTTTCCTTCAAAACGGCTTTGCCTTTTTGAAGTGTTTCACCTGTGATGATTTTAAATGGATTCTGTACAGGGCATATAGGTGTGAGCTTTTTAACTACCTGTTCATCTAAATTTACAGTGCCTGCCAATAAATCAGTATTAACACTGTTTCCGATATAAAAAGCATATTCACCCTTTTCAATTATGTACGAGCTTGCACTTTCATCATAAGAAGCAATGTCATAGAGGTTGATTTCAAAATCAACGCTTTCACTTTCATTTTGTTTAAGGCATTTTGTTTTTGCAAAGGCAACAAGGCTTTTTTTCGCTTTTTTCAGTTTGTCGTCAGGGCATTTGACATAAAGCTGTAATACCTC
>JAIDEF010000012.1 GCA_029054965.1 Eubacterium sp. | reverse complement strand
CTGTATAATTATCAAATACAATAAATCTTTCGGAAAAGAACAGTGCTTAATCTGCTGTATATGATGAAATCAACAAAACCACAGAATATGTGTATGAAGAAAAAAGCTATCAATGGAAGTGTATAGCATCACATGATGAAATGGTTGCTGCTTATCAGATACCTGATGATGAAATAAAAAAGATGAGTACAGAAATGTTATTATCAGCGTATTTGAATTATCCGCTCTTAATTGATATGTTTGTATATAACACAAATGAGATGGGATTTAATGCATTAAAAAGTCAGTGCAATGCTCTTAACGAATTGCTGTCAAGAAATGATGTGGGTGAAGTAATATTAGACAGATATGAAAAAGTTAAGCTGTATGATTTAAACTCTGCAGATAGTGCTTCGTCTGAAAAATTTTTTGAACCAAGTGCTCTCGAAATTTTAGCTGCACAGCCTGAAATTATTGATAATATGGATAATAATACCTTTGTTGCTCTCAATAACTGCATTTATAAAAAATGCAGTGAAAAGCCGGATGATGTGTATAGTGCTACAAAATATTCGTATTTTGATACTTTAAGTGAAATATCTGAAACAAATCCCGAAAATGATAATTTTGAAAAGGCTAATGAATTGATAAAATCAAATGCAACGAAAGCCGCTTTAGTGTTAAGCAGTGATTATAATTGGAATAAAACTGTTAAAACACCCAAAGGAAGTGCAGTGGCTGTAGGTGTTTTAAAATCAGGTAAAGATTTATCTGCTAATGAAAAGGCAAGATATAAGAATGACATTGCGAGAGATTACCCAGCAGCAGTATATGTGTCAGAAGCAACAAAAAAGTATAATTGTCACTCGTATGCCTGGTACAGTCAGTCAACATCAAATGGATATTGGATGGAAAATCCTTCAAAATATATGAGTGACGGAAGCTATAAAAAAGGCGGATATAAGGTTGGCAATATTGCTTATTACGGCAGTAGCGCTAATCATTCTGGCGTGGTGAGCAGTGTTAGGGTAGGCATGCCCGGATGTTATATTAAATCAAAATGGGGACCGTCAGGTGTATATAACCATTTTTATAATTATGGTCCTTATGGGTCAGCAAATATAACATATTGGACAAAAGCATAAAAAATAAGCACCGATTAACTCGGTGCTGTTTTTATGCGAAAATATTATGCTCTTTCAACCTTACCTGAACGAAGGCATCTTGTGCATACATTAACTCTTTTAGGAGAGCCGTTAACAATAGCCTTTACTTTTTTAATGTTTGGTTTCCAGGTTCTGTTTGATCTTCTATGTGAGTGAGAAACCTTAATACCGAATGATACATCTTTTCCGCAATATTCACACTTTGCCATTTGCGAACACCTCCTTAAATCTTTAGAACAAGTGGTATATTACCACAAGTAAACAAAAAAAGCAAGCATTTTTTATTCTTTTTTTTCAAAAAGTCCTAATTTTAGTATAATTTAGTTTATTAACTTGATTTTAAGTACTATATTTAGTATAATAAATACAACTTTATTTGGAGGATTTATTTATGGCAGCAGATGAAAAAAAAGCAGCGTTAGAAGCCGCTATGAAACAGATACAGAAAAAATTCGGTGCCGGTGCAGTTATGCGCCTTGGCGAAAATGCAAGCCTTAAGGTTGATGCAATATCAACAGGCTCTCTTTCCCTTGATATTGCAACCGGTATTGGCGGTTTGCCTAAGGGAAGAATTGTTGAGGTTTACGGCCCTGAATCAAGTGGTAAGACAACACTTGCTTTACACTGCCTTGCTGAGGCACAGAAGGCAGGCGGAGTAGCTGCTTTTGTTGATGCTGAGCATGCTCTTGACCCTATTTATGCAGCTAATCTTGGTGTTAATGTTGATGAACTTTTAGTTTCACAGCCTGATTATGGTGAGCAGGCACTTGAAATCACAGAACAGCTTGTAAGCAGTGGTGCTATTGATATTGTAGTTGTTGACTCAGTTGCTGCTCTTGTTCCGAAAAGTGAAATTGAGGGTGATATGGGTGATAACCACGTAGGACAGCATGCAAGACTTATGTCACAGGCACTCAGAAAATTGACAGGTACGGCAAATAAAACAAACTGTATCATCATCTTTATCAATCAGCTTCGTGAAAAGATCGGTGTTATTTATGGTAATCCTGAGGTTACAACAGGCGGTAGAGCACTCAAGTTTTATTCATCAATTCGTATTGATGTAAGAAAGGC
>JAIDEF010000119.1 GCA_029054965.1 Eubacterium sp. | reverse complement strand
GCTCTTGACGGCACAGGAAAGATAGAGCTTACAGGAAATCTTGGTGATGTTATGCAGGAAAGTGCAAAAACAGCGGTTTCGTATGTTCGTTCAAAATCCGCTGAGTTCGGTATTGATACTGATTTTTATAAAACAAAGGATATTCACATCCATGCACCTGAAGGTGCAATTCCTAAGGATGGTCCTTCGGCAGGTCTTGCAATTACTACCGCACTTGTCAGCGAGCTTACCGGTGTGGCAATAAAGTCAAATGTTGCTATGACTGGTGAAATAAGCCTTAAAGGCAGAGCAATGGCAATCGGAGGTCTTAAGGAAAAGTCAATGGCTGCTTATAATGCCGGCTGTGATACAGTGATTATACCTCGTGATAACGAACGTGATCTTAATGAAATCTCCGATGAAGTAAAGGCTTCGGTTAATTTTATAAGTGTTGCTGCTTTTGATGAGATTATACAGCTTGCTCTTGAACATCCGATTAATGATAAAACTGTTAATAATGTGATTGTACATGACAGAAAAAACAGCAGATTGTCAATTACACAATAGGAGAATTATGAATTACAATACAGCAGAGTTTGAAAAAGCATACGGACTTCATTCACAGCTCCCTGAAAGTGAGGTTCCTGAAATCGTTTTTGCAGGCAGGTCAAATGTGGGCAAAAGCTCGTTGCTCAACAAGCTGTTTAACCGAAAACAGCTTGCAAGGGTCAGTTCAGTGCCTGGCAAGACGATTACAATAAATTTTTACAAGGTCGATGATGTTAAATTTGTTGACCTTCCGGGATATGGATATGCAAAAATCAGCAAGCAGGAGCTTAATCGCTTTGGTGAGCTTATGGAAGGATATTTTAAATCCGACCGAAAAATATCGCTTGTGGTACAGCTTATAGATATGCGTCATCCTTTGACAAAGGATGATATGGGTATGATTACCTTTATGCAGGAAATGAATATACCATTTATTATAGTTATGACCAAGGCAGACAAGCTGAAGAAAAAAGCCTATGAGGAAAGGCTTAGGCTGTCAAAGCAGGAGCTTGCATTTGCAGGCGGTGTGCCTGTTGTGCCTTTTTCTGCCGTAACAGGACAGGGGATTAATGGTATTAAAAATTATATTGAAAATTCAATTAGTGATGGAGGATTTTAGAATATGTCAAAGACACCATTTGTAACTAAGGAAAAGGTTGAGGAGATTGCGGCTTCTTACCCTACACCATTTCATCTTTATGATGAAAAAGGGATAAGAGAAAATGTTTCAAATTTAAAGAAAGCCTTTTCATGGAATAAGGGCTATAAGGAGTATTTTGCAGTCAAAGCAACACCTAATCCGTTTTTAATCAATATTCTTCGTGAATACGGCTGCGGCTGTGACTGCTCATCAAAGACTGAGCTTATGATGTCAAAAACTATCGGTGCTACAGGTGATGATATTATGTTTTCATCTAATGACACACCGATAGAAGAGTTTAAGTACTGCAATGATTTGGGCGGTATTATTAATCTTGATGATATTACACATATTGAAGCAGTTGAAAAAGCATGCGGCGAGCTACCAAAGAAAATGAGCTGTCGTTATAATCCCGGCGGAATTTTTAAGATTTCAAATGATATTATGGATAACCCCGGTGATGCAAAGTATGGTATGACTACTGAGCAGATTTATGAGGCGTTCAGAATTCTCAAAGAAAAGGGTGTTGAGGAGTTTGGTATACATTCCTTCCTCTGCTCAAATACTGTTACGAATGAATACTATCCTATGCTTGCAAAACTTTTGTTTGAGCTTGCTGCCGACTTAAAGGCGAAGCTTGGTGTTCATATTACCTTTATTAACCTTTCGGGCGGTATCGGTATTCCTTACCTTCCTGACCAGGCACCTAACGATATTTTTATTATTGGTGAGGGTGTAAGAAAGGCGTATGAGGAAGTTTTAGTTCCGGCAGGGATGGATGATGTTGCAATCTATACAGAGCTTGGCAGATATATGCTTGGTCCTTACGGTGCTCTTGTCACAAAGGCTATCAATGAAAAGCATACACATAAGGAATATGTTGGTGTTGATGCCTGTGCTGTTAATTTAATGCGTCCTGCAATTTATGGTGCTTATCATCATATTACTGTTCTGGGCAAGGAAAATGAGTCTTGTGACAATAAATATGATGTTACAGGCTCACTTTGTGAAAACTGTGATAAATTCGCAATAGACAGAATGCTCCCTAAAATTGATATGGGTGATTATCTGTTTATTCATGATGCAGGCGCACATGGTTTTTCGATGGGTTATAACTATAACGGTAAGCTTAAGAGTGCAGAAATTCTTCTTAAGGAGGATGGTTCATTCCAGCTTATCAGAAGAGCAGAAACTCCAAAGGATTATTTCAGTACCTTTGACTGTTTTGATTTTTACAATGATTTAATCAGTGATTAATTTGTGAAATCCCCGAAATTTTTTCGGGGATTTTTCTTTACAATCACAATTTAATGTGTTAAAATGTTATTAAATTCTTATGGGGGTTATTTTATGGGCAGAAAATTGCAGGATGATAATCTTGATTTTTTATTTAAGGCTGTATTAGCACTTGAAAACAGCGATGAATGTTATGATTTCTTTGAGGACCTTTGCACTATTCAGGAGCTTAAGGCTATAAGCCAGAGATTGGTTGTTGCAAAAATGCTTAGTGAAAAATGTGTTTATACAGATATTGTTAATTCAACAGGTGCATCAACCGCAACAATAAGCCGTGTTAACCGTTCGCTTCAGTATGGCTGTGACGGCTATGACAGGATTTTTGAACGTATCAGAGCACAGGAGAAGGAAAGTGAGCTATAATACTTTCGCACTGTTTTATGACAGATTAACCGAAAATGCAGACTATGAAGTTAGAAGTGATTACATTTCTAACTTTTTTTCTCGGTACGGCAACGGCGGGGACAAAGTCATTGATTTGGCCTGCGGCACAGGAACACTATGCTCTCATTTTAAAGAAAAAGGCTACAAGGTCACAGGTGTTGATTTGTCGCCCGATATGCTGACTGTTGCTAAAACAAAATGCCCTGACAGTGATTTTATCTGTGCAGATATCTCGGATTTTAATATTAATGAAAAATTTGATTTCTGCACCTGTACTCTTGACAGTATCAATCATCTTAAAGATATAAATGCTGTTAAAAAGTGTTTTTTATCTGTTTTTAATTGCCTTAATGATGGCGGAATTTTTGTTTTTGATGTTAATACTATATATAAGCATAATGAAATTCTGTCGGAGAATACCTTTGTTTTTGACGAAGAGGACTTTTTCCTGAGTTGGGATAATGAGTCATTGGGAAACAACAGAGTCAGGATTTTGCTTGATTTCTTTGTTTTTAACGGTAAAAACTATGATAGATTCAGTGAGGAATTTGTTGAAACAGCTTATGATGCTGATGAACTGATTTCAGCTCTTAATAATTTTGATATAATCGGAATTTACGATGAGCTTTCAGAAAAAATGCATAAAGCTGATAGTGAAAGAATATATTTTGTATGCAGAAGGAAATAATTCTATGGGAAAAATTGTGAGATATATAACAGAAGATGGCAGTGCATTTGTTATTGCTGCCGATACAACAGACATGGTCGGTATGGCAGAGCAGATACACAAAACCTCGGCTGTTAATACAGCCGCACTCGGCAGACTTATGACAGCCGCTTCAATGATGGGCGATATGCTCAAGGGTAAGGATGACAGTATTACGCTCAGAATGAACGGCGGCGGTCCTGCAGGCTCTTTAATTGCAGTATCTGACAGTGAGGGCAATGCAAGGGGCTATGTACAAAATCCCGTTGTAGAAATCCCGTTAAATGATAAAGGAAAGCTTGATGTAAAGGGAACCGTAGGAACAAATGGTTATATTTATGTTATGAAGGACATAGGATTAAAGGAACCATATGTCGGTCAGACAGAGATTATCAGCGGTGAGATAGCTGAGGATATTACAAATTATTTTGTTTCATCAGAGCAGACACCATCGGTGTGCGCTCTTGGTGTTCTGGTTAATCCTGATTTGACAGTGGCTGCTGCAGGCGGTTTTATCATTCAGCTTCTTCCGTTTTGTCCTGATGAGGTTATCAGTAAAATTGAATATGCTGTTGAATCGTTAGAGCCTGTTACAGCAATGCTCAGTAAGGGTATGACCCCTGATGATATTGCAAAAGCTGCTATGAAAGGACTGGAGCTTTCAAAGCTTGATGAAAGTAAAATAGAGTACAGATGTAACTGTTCAAAAGAAAAGGTTGAGTCAGCACTTATATCTACAGGCAGGGAATCACTTGAGGATATGATAAGCTCAGGTGAAAACACAAATGTGGAATGTCATTTTTGTGATAAAACTTATGAATTTACACCTGATGATATAAAAAAATTGCTCGATTAATTAACTTAAAAATAACTTCCAAAAAAAGTTAAAAAAATTTGAAAAAAACTCTTGACTTTTTACTTGCATTATTGTATTATATAACACGTCGCAAGACTGCGATATGGCGATGTGGGAGCATAGCTCAGCTGGGAGAGCATCTGCCTTACAAGCAGAGGGTCACAGGTTCGAGCCCTGTTGTTCCCACCACATTTGGCCCGGTAGTTCAGTTGGTTAGAACGCTAGCCTGTCACGCTAGAGGTCGACGGTTCGAGCCCGTTCCGGGTCGC
>JAIDEF010000118.1 GCA_029054965.1 Eubacterium sp. | reverse complement strand
GGCTGGATGTATTGCACAGAGTGCGGTGAGAATATCGGATATTTGTGTTATCAGACGTATGACAGTATAGAATTAAAGTATATATGTAATTGCGGCAGCGAGGGCAGTGCAGTTATTGATTTTGATGACAGTAAGGCAGGCTCAGCGTGCACTAATGAATTAATTACTGTTAAAAACAGACTTTGCTGTCCAGATGATAATGAGCCGCTGATTACTTTGCTTGATAAAAAATTAGCAGGCTATGATATGAAAATAACGTGTAAATCCTGCGGTAATATTTATAGAAAATTAAAATAATGCAGCAAGCTTTCCAGGTTGCTGATAATTTTTCAGATGCGGAGAAGAGTATGAACGAAAAAATAATACAATTCGGAACAGAAATTTTCTGCGAGGCTTCACCCGTTCTTTGCACAGGAAGGTGCACTCAAAACAATGAAGGAATATGGTGTTACACCAATGGCTTGGGGTCCGCTTGCAGAGGGTAAGCACGGAATATTTACACATTCTGTATTAACTGCTATCGGTGATAAATACGGCAAGTCAGCAGCACAGATTGCAATGAAATGGAATGTTCAAAGAGGAGTTGTAATTATTCCGAAATCAACTCATATTGAAAGAATAGTGCAGAATATTGATATATGGGATTTTGAGCTTGACGCAGATGAAATGGCAGAAATCTCAAGGCTTGACCTTGGTAAAAGCGGAATCGTAGATCATTCGGATCCTGAGTTTATCAGGATGATTCATTCTATCAAGGTACACGAATGAGCAATATATGCTTTATGGTTATAAATAAAAAATGAATAAGTGCCGGGATGATTGTTTGCCCGGCACTTATTTTTATGCTATAATTAATCCGTAAGCTTATAATGCGGAGGATTTTATGAAATATGATTATGTGATATGGGACTGGAATGGTACATTGTTTAATGATGTTCAGATAAGTATTGATACTATGAACAAAATGCTTGAGTTAAAGAGATATCCTCAAAGACTTGACACGGATTTATATAAAAATATTTTTTCTTTTCCTGTTATTGATTATTACAGAAAAGCAGGTCTTGATTTTGAAAAGCACTCTTTTGACGAGCTGGCACAGCTTTTTATTGATTTGTATTCAGAGGTTCAGGACAGCGCAGTACTGTTTGACGGAGTATATGATATTTTAAAATATTTCAAAAGCCTTGGGTTAAAGCAAAGTGTAATTTCCGTCTGTGAGAAAGAAAGGCTTTATCACCAGATAAGTCTTTTTGATATTGAAGATTATTTTGATTATGTAATCGGTACTGATGATAATTATGCTGTGTCAAAGGCTGATATTGCGAAAAAATGGTTTGCCGACAATGGACTTAACCCTGACAAAGCTGTTTTTATTGGTGATACTGTTCATGATTACGAGGTTGCAGAAGCTGTAGGCTGTGACTGTATTTTGATTGCTGATGGTCACCAGAGCAGGGAGGTGCTTTGCAAAACGGATGCGGTAATAGTCAATTGTCTTTCCGATATAAAGAAATATTTAACTAATTTTTAAAATTAGCTATAACTGTTGAGTTTTTTATTTTCATATGTTACAATGTCAAATATATGCCAAAGGAGATTAGCTATGATTAACTTAATCCCCATTCCGCAAAAATGCGTTGAAGGCAACGGTTTTTTAATGCTTGGTGAAAGTATTAAGCTGAAAAGTGATTTTGAGTTGCCTCTGCTTGATTTAGAGTGCTGTGAAGATGCCGTCCTTGTGATTAAAAAGGATGACACTATCGGCAGTGAGGCTTATACTCTTTCTGTTACTCAAAATGGTATTTTAATTAAAGCAGGCAGTGAAGCAGGTGCGTATTATGCTTTGCAGTCACTGCGTCAGCTTACCAAATATGAGTTCGGTGTAAGACGTGTTAAATGCTGTGAAATTGAGGACAGTCCAAGGTTTAAATGGCGCGGACTTCAGCTTGATACATCACGTCATTTCTGGTCGGTGGATGAAATAAAGCGATATCTTGATAATATGTTTATGATGAAGCTGAATGTTTTTCATTGGCATATTACCGATGATCAGGGCTGGAGATTGGAAATAAAAAAATATCCGCTTCTTACGGAAATAGGCTCAGTAAGAAAGTACACGCAGCTTAATGGCTGGAAGTCAACTGAGCTTGACAACACAGAGTATGTAGGATATTATTCTCGGGATGACGTCAGGGAAATTGTTGAATATGCAAAAGCACGTTCAATTATGATTGTTCCTGAAATTGATTTTCCTGCCCACTGTGCTGCCGCTATTGCGGCATATCCTCATCTTGCATGCCGTGAGCTTGACAGGCCTGTACCCGGTTATTTCGGTGCAACAGTTCCTGAAAAATTGCATGGCATTAAGGATTGGAACAGAACAATCTGCGTCGGCAAGGAGAATACAATTCAATTTGTCAGAGATGTTATTGATGAGGTTTGTGAGCTTTTTCCTGCACCATATTTTCATATAGGCGGTGACGAGGCACCTAAGGATGAATGGAAAAAATGTCCTCACTGTCAAAAGGTAATAAAGGATAATAACCTTAAAAATGAAGAGGATTTGCAGGGCTGGTTCAATAATCTTGTGCTTGAGCACCTGAAAACCAAGGGCAGACAGCTTATTGGCTGGAATGAAATTCTTGCAGCAGGTAATCTTGACAAAACAATCATTGCCCAGTACTGGACACCGGAGAGAGATAGGAAAGCTGAAAAGCACGCAAACTGCGGCGGAAGCATTATAATGTCAAATCATAGATCATTTTATTTTGATATGCCATATGGTAAATATCCGCTGAAAAATACATATGACTATTCACCTGAGAAATTCGGAGTGAATAAGCAGAACATTAAGAATGTTCTCGGTGTTGAGGGTGAGGTATGGACTGAGTGGATTGATTCTGCCGAGCGTCTTGATATGATGCTTTTTCCAAGACTGCAGGCTCTCAGTGAGGTTGCCTGGTCTTATGATGAAAACAAGAGCTGGAAGGGCTTTCTTGACAGGCTGGATTATTTTAAGGCGTTTTATAAATTGCTTGGTATTAATTATGCTGTTGACAAGGTGTCAATGCCTGTAAACATATTCGACAGACTTAATGTTGAACTCAAGTTCTTAAAGGGTGATACACATCTTGAAACAAGGCGTAACAGAAAATATATTGCTAAAGGAGAAATATAAATGAAATTTGCTGAATTTCCACAGTCGGTTATTGATGAGAATGTTGACTATACCGTTCATGAAATAACCAATGTAATCAAAAAGTACGGACCGCGTGAGTCTGGTAATGAAAACTGCTTTGCAGCACAGAAG
>JAIDEF010000117.1 GCA_029054965.1 Eubacterium sp. | reverse complement strand
TAATTAAAGCGAATATGTTATTATGTTAATTGTAAAATTATGTTCAGAGGTAAAATTGTGGAGCTTTCAAAGAATGATAATATAGAATTAAATATTGATGCTTTGACCTCTGAGGGCAGCGGTGTCGGCAGATACGATGGCTTGGCGGTTTTTGTTAATGATACCGTGCCCGGTGACAGAATTATTGCGCACATAATAAAACGCTCTAAAAATTATGCAATTGGCAAGATTGATAAAGTCATTTCACCAAGCTCATCAAGAATTGAAAGTGACTGCCCTTATTCCCAAAAATGCGGTGGCTGTTCGTTCAGAAATATGACCTATGATGAGGAGCTTAAGTACAAGCTTTCAAGGGTGAATGATTCCCTTGAGCGAATTGGTCATCTTGATATTAAAGCAGAAGAAATCATCAGTGCAGAGTCTGTTGATCATTACAGAAACAAGGCACAGTATCCTGTATCAATTTGTGACAGTGAGCTTTTTGCAGGCTTTTATGCTTATAAAAGTCATAGAATTATACCGTGTTCAGATTGCCGTTTACAGCCTGAGGAATTTGAACAGGGCATTAAAGCTTTTGAAAAATGGGTTGAGGCTGCTGATGTTACATCCTATGATGAGAATACAGGCAGAGGTCTTTTAAGACACATTTATTTTCGCAAGGGCTTTGCAACGAACGAGCTTATGGCTTGTGCTGTCATTAATGGTGACAGTATTCCGAAAGCTGATTTGCTTATTGAGCTTCTCCTTGAAAGGCTGCCGAATCTTAAATCTGTTGTATTAAATATAAATAAAAATAAAACTAATGTTATTCTCGGCAAAAACTCAAAAACGATTTGGGGCAGTGATACAATCAGCGATATGCTTCTTGGCAAAAGGTTTGTAATTTCACCCAACTCCTTTTATCAGGTTAACCACAGCCAGTGTGAAAGGCTGTATGAAAAGGCAAGGAAATACGCAGGTCTGACAGGTAACGAGGTGCTGCTTGATTTATATTGCGGTGTTGGTACGATCGGTCTGACAATGGCAGACCGTGTTAAACAGCTTGTAGGTATAGAAATAATTCCGCAAGCGATTGAAAATGCAAAAATCAATGCCGAGTTAAATGGTATCACAAATTCAAAATTTATTTGTGCCGATGCGGCAAAGGGTGCTGACCTTCTGAAAAAAGAGGGGATAAAACCCGATATAGTTATTCTCGATCCGCCGCGTAAGGGCTGCGATAAAGCACTGCTTGATACAGTGGAACAGATGTCACCAAAGAAAATCGTCTATGTTTCCTGCGACAGTGCTACATTGGCAAGGGATTTGGAAATACTAAAAAATAAAGATTACATAACGCAAAGTGTTACAGCGGTAGATATGTTCCCCCGTACTCCGCATGTGGAGGCAGTGGCACTTATTATAAAGAATAAAGTTAACAGGTGATAATATGAAACTGAAAAACGGAATTGTTACAAATTCAATAGACGGCGAAAGCTTTGCAATTGCTACAGGCGATGCGGCAAAGGAATTCAACGGTCTTATTAAAAACAACCCTACGGCTGCATTTATTTTTGAACTGCTTAAAACAGAACAGACAGAGGACAGCATAGTTGATGCTATGCTTGAAAAATATGAGGTTGATGAGCCTACAGTCAGAGCAGATGTGAAGGAGCTTATTGACCTTCTTAAATCAAAAAATCTGATTGAGGATTGATTATGGAATATTTATCTCTTGAGAGTGAATATCTTATTTCCCTTTTAATATCGGCAGTAAGAGGCGAAAGTGTTCCTGCTGTACCTGAGGATATTGATTGGAAAAAGCTTGTTGACCTTTCAAAAAAGCAACAGGTTTATTCGGTTATTTGTCATGTTTTGGATACAAGTTCTCTTCCGACCGAACAGGCGCAGGAGCTTCAGCTTTATAATCAGAATGAGCTTTTGCGTATGATTGCTATGAAAAGTGAGCTTGAAGGTATTGAAAAAGAGCTTGAAAATAATCAGGTTAAATATATGCTTTTAAAGGGCAGTGTGCTACGTGACTATTACCCTCAGTCAAAAATGCGTCAGATGAGTGATATTGACATTTTGTTTGACGGCACTAAGCGTGAAGCAGTTGCTGATATTATGCATAAAATGGGATACGAGGTTACAAATAACAGTGACAACAGTGATGATTATTTCAAGGCTCCGTTCTATACATTTGAATTTCACCGCAAGCTTTTTTTTGAGGGCGCTGATTTTTGCCCTGATTTAGGTAATGTGTGGGAAAAGGCTGTTGCTGACAACAATAAAAAGCTCCTTTATCATATGAATTTGAATGATATGTATATTTATAATATCTGCCATATGTACAAGCATTTTGTTAAAAGCTGCTGCGGTATCAGATTTTTGATTGACAATTACCTGTTTTTGAAAAAAGAAAATGATAAGCTCGATTGGAAATATATAGAAAATCGTTTTAATGAAATAGGTATTCTTGATTTTGAAAGGCAGACAAGAGCACTTGCCTTTAATATTTTTGACGGCAATGTACTGACAAGCGAGGATGCCCGACAGCTTTATTATTATACAAGCTTTGGAATTTATGGTGATTCTAGGGGAACTGCGGTGCAGGATTATTCAAAGCTTAGAGAAAATAATTCAAAAACCGCAGCAGGTATAGGCTTTGTTTTTAAAAGGATTTTTCCTGAACGAAAAATTATGGAACGGTTTTATCCTTATCTGAAGGAAAGACCTTATTTAATTGGCCTTGCATATATTCAGCGTCTTTTTAAGGGTGTTTTCCATTTCAGAAAGGCAGTGGATGAGCTGGAGTCAATAAATGATTTGAACAAATAAAATTACGGAGGTTTAACCTTGGCAGTTGATAAAAAGCATATAAGAAATTTTTCAATAATCGCTCATATTGATCACGGAAAATCAACTCTTGCCGATCGCTTGCTGGAGCTTACAAGCTCAGTTGCAAGGCGGGATATGCAGGAGCAGATTCTTGATGATATGGACCTTGAGCGCGAAAGAGGAATAACAATAAAAGCACACGCCGTCAAGCTTGATTACAAGGCAAAAAACGGTGAGCTTTATGAATTTAACTTAATAGATACACCGGGGCACGTTGACTTTAACTATGAGGTTTCACGTTCCCTTGCAGCCTGTGAGGGTGCAATACTTATTGTTGATGCTTCTCAGGGTGTTGAGGCGCAGACACTTGCAAATACTTACCTTGCATTAGACCATGATCTTGATATACTTCCTGTTATCAACAAAATTGACCTTCCTGCAGCAGACCCTGACAGAGTTGCTGAGGAGGTGGAAGAGGTTATCGGTATTCCATGCCTTGAAGCACCTCGTGTCAGTGCCAAAACAGGTGAAAATGTTGAGGACGTTCTGGAGTATATAGTTAACGAGGTTTCACCTCCTGAAGGTGACGATAATAAGCCGCTTAAGGCACTTATATTTGACTCAATATATGATCCTTACAGGGGCGTAATTGTTTATGTAAGACTTATGGACGGCAAAATCAAAGCAGGCGATACAATGCGAATGATGGCAACAGGTGCTGAGTTCACAGTTGTAGAGGTCGGTTATATGAGAGCTACCTCTCTTGAAAAAACTGACTGCCTTTGTGCAGGTGATGTTGGTTATATCACAGCATCAATAAAAACTGTCAGTGAGGCAAGAGTCGGCGATACAGTAACCCTTGCATCTAACCCTGCACCTGAGGCACTGCCCGGCTATCGCCGTGTTAATCCTATGGTGTTCTGCGGTGTTTATCCTGCTGATGGTGCTTATTATGAGCCTTTGCGTGATGCTCTTGAAAAGCTGCAGCTTAATGATGCATCATTGTCCTATGAGCCTGAAACTTCAGGTGCACTTGGATTCGGCTTCAGATGCGGTTTTCTTGGACTTCTTCATCTTGAAATCATTGAGGAGCGTCTTGAACGAGAGTACGGTCTTGAGCTTATAACTACTGTTCCGAGTGTAGTTTATAAAATATATCTTAATGATGGAACTATGGTTGAGATTGACAATCCTACAAATTATCCTGACCCTGCAATTATTGATTACTGTGAGGAGCCGTTCTCAAACGCTCATATCTATGTGCCCAGTGAGTTTGTCGGCACAATAATGGATATGTGCCAGGAAAGACGCGGTATATTCAAGGATATGAATTATATCACTCCTGACAGAGTTGATATTCATTATGAGCTTCCCCTCAATGAAATTATCTATGATTTCTTTGATGCTCTCAAATCAAGAACACGCGGCTATGCTTCCTTTGACTATGAAATTGCTGATTACAGAAAGAGTGATTTGTGCAAGGTTGATGTTTTGCTCAATGGTGATATTATTGATGCATTGTCATTTATTATTCACAGGGAAAAGGCTTATGTTCGTGCAAGAAAGATTGCGGAGCAGTTAAAAAAGCATATTCCAAGACATCTGTTTGAAATACCAATTCAGGTTGCAATCGGCGGAAAGGTTATTGCACGTGAAACCGTTAAAGCACTTCGCAAGGACGTTCTTGCCAAGTGTTACGGCGGTGACGTTACCAGAAAGAAAAAGCTGCTTGAAAAGCAGAAAGAGGGTAAAAAGCGTATGCGCCAGTTTGGTTCTGTTGAAGTTCCACAGGAGGCTTTCCTTGCTGTTCTCAAGCTTTCAAGTGATGATGAGTAAATAAAAAGGAACGCAGAAAAACATATTTCTGCGTTCCTTTTTATTCTTCTTCGCATACGGCAATGCAGTATTCATTGATATTATCAAATTCCTTGAATTTATATATCCTTCCCTCATATTCACAATAAGGCTTTGTCGTTTCCAATCCTTTGATTGTGAACGAATTAAGTGGTATAGACAGGCCTTTGCCTACTGCTTTGATAAAGCTTTCTTTTAATGTCCAGATTCTAAAAAAATCCTCAATGCTTTTTATGTTTGCACGTTCATCTGCAGTGAAAAATCTGTCAGCTATATTAAGGTTAACATCTTTAATCTGCTGAATATCACAACCTATTTCTTTGTCAGACATTACAACCATAGCATACTCACCTGAGTGTGAAATACTGAAATGCAATTCCTCTGAATTAATAAAATATGGCTTGCCGTACTCATTGAATGAATATTGCATATTTTTTTCGGAAAGCCCATATTTTTTCAAAGCTTTATCAAGCAAAAGACTTGATAGGATGCTAAGCTTCTTGTCATTTTCATTTTTGTATTTCGCAGCTTTTTTTATCCGATATTCAGATATTATCTTTGCCAGACAGTCAAAATCTTCAATTGGTATTTCATTAATACCTGCAATATATAAATCAAAACCCATATATTTAGAATATCATATTTAATGCTTTTGGTAAAGTATAATTTGACAGCGCTACTTCACTTTGATATACTTAATTATATTGGCGAAAGGATGATAGTTATGGCAGTTAATGCAGAAAAAACAAAAACCAAGCATAAAGGACTGAAGGTGTTGGGAATAGTTATAGGTATAATTTTAGCTGTTGCAATAGTTGCTGAAATTTTCATAAGTATTGTTATCCGACCTGTTGATGACTCCAGCGATAAGGCTGTTGCTGTTGGCGGAATGATAACCTCTGATACAGTGGATTTTAAAAGCGACAGTGCAAAGGGTTTAGAGAAAAATCCTGTTATACGAATGATGCAGATGATATGGCGTTTTTGTTACGACGGAGATATGAAAAAGCATGCCGATCAGACTCCGCCCGTTGTTGATGAGGTTAAGGATGTTTCCTATATTGATGATGGCAACAGGTATCATAGGCTGGACATATATTACCCTCAGAATCTTTCAGCAGAGGATAAGCTTCCCGTAGTTATTGATATCCACGGCGGAGGTTGGATGTATGCTGAAAAGAATCTGAATGAGTATTATTGCAAGGCAATTGCAGACAGGGGATATGTGGTTTTCAATGTGAGCTACAGATTAGTGCCGGATGTTACAGTTAATGAGCAACTTCAGGATGTTGCCTGTGCACTTAAATGGATACAGGAAAATATGACTGCATATCCCTGCGATACAGAGCACGTTTTGCTTACAGGTGATTCAGCAGGCGGTCAGCTTGCTGCATATTCTGCCGTGCTTCTTCAGAGTGCTGAGCTGAGAGATATATTTGATACTGTTGATGCCGGTATGGAGATTGATGCTCTTGTGCTTACATCGCCTGTTCCTTATATGAAGGATGGTGCATTAAGTGTTTATACAAAGCTTTTGTGGGGAAGTGACTATAAATCAAAACCTACATATAATTATATGAACTTGGACGAAATTATCGACTATGCAAAATTCCCTCCGACATATCTCATAACAAGCAGTGGTGATACATTGGCGCATGAACAAACGGTTAAAACAGCAGAACTGCTTGAAAGTAAAGGTGTAGTTTGTAACTTAAAGGATTATGAAAAATATAATGGCAAAAATCTTGTCCATGTTTTCAGTGTACTTTATCCTTTTGATGCCATCGGTTCAAGCACTATTGATGAAGCACTTGATTTTTATGATAGTATAATTGAAAAAAGAAACTAAAAAAATTAAAATAAATTCAATAATAATCTTGACATATCGCTAATTTTATGATAATATTATTCAGCAATAAGCGATATAGAGGTATAGTGTAACGGTAACACTCCGGACTCTGACTCCGTCATTTAAGGTTCGAATCCTTATACCTCTGCCAAAGTTGGACAGTTCATAATGAACTGTCCATTTTCTTTCGCCATTTGGCACATTTTTGCACCTTTCAAGGTACTTTTTTAGTTTGTATATTTATTTGTAATTTTTAATTGCAGACCATTCTGAGACTTTGGGAGACCACAAACTCGCCAAATCTTGCCAATTAGGTGAGAGATTTTTGAGAGATAAAGGCAAGGAACTTTTCAATCCCTTGCCTTACCTTTTGG
>JAIDEF010000116.1 GCA_029054965.1 Eubacterium sp. | reverse complement strand
CTATTATTCAGTATGAAGCAGGTGATGTTGATCAGATGAAGGAAATATCTGCTATTCTTCATAACCGTTTGGCAGATAAGGTTAATTTCCCGTCAATCGGCTGTGACTCAACAAGTGACTATATTAAAAACAAGGTTGCTCCTGCATTGTCATCAACATCAGCACACACTGCTGATTATTATTTGAATTATTACAGTACAGAAAATTCTTCTAATGTAGTCGGATTGCCAGCCGGACCTATTTGTAATCCGGGTATTGATGCAATTAATGCGGCTCTTTATCCTGCAGATTCTGATAATTACTTCTTCTTCCACGATAACAAGGGTAATATGTATACTGCAGAAACAAATCAGGAATTTGAACAGAAGAAAAACACTTATGCACCTTATTTAAACTATTGATTATGAGAAATATTGAATTGTTATCACCGGCAGGTGATTTTGAAAGATTAAAGCTTGCATTAAAATTCGGTGCTGATGCTGTTTACCTTGGCGGTGAACAGTTCGGTATGCGTACTAATCCGTCAAACTTTAATGCAGATGAATTGAAAAAAGCAGTTGAGCTTGTTCACTCGTACGGAAAAAAGGTTTATTTAACCTGCAATACTCTTCCGAGAAATAATGAAATTGAGGCATTGCCTGATTTTCTGAAATATGCTGCACAAATTGGCATTGATGCTTTTATAATTGCAGACATCGGTGTAATGGCTTTGGCAAAAAAATATGCACCTGAGGTTGAAATTCATATGTCAACTCAGGTTGGTATAGTTAATTATCAGACAGCAAATACTCTTTATGAAATGGGTGCAAAGCGTATTGTTACTGCTCGTGAGCTGTCACTTGATGATATTAAAACCATCAGGGATAAAACACCTGAGGATTTGCAGATTGAGGTGTTTGTTCACGGTGCAATGTGTATGAGCTTTTCAGGCAGATGTATTCTGTCAGATTATATGGTTGGCAGGGATGCAAACCGTGGCGACTGTGCACAGCCCTGCAGATGGAAATATCACCTTGTTGAAGAAACAAGACCGGGTCAGTATTTTCCTGTTAATCAGGATGACAGCGGTACATATGTTTTCAATTCACGTGACCTGTGTATGATTGAGCATATTCCTGAGCTTGTAAATGCCGGTGTCGATTCGTTCAAGATTGAAGGCAGGGCGAAGAGTGAATACTATACTGCTATTGTAACTTATGCTTATAGAAATGCTATTGATGAATATTTGAAAAATCCTTCAGATGATTTTAAAGTATCACAATGGATTCTTGATGAGATGGAAAAAATGAGTCATAGGGAATACACAACAGGCTTCAATTTCGGGCCTATTGTTAACGGACAGGTACTCAATACAGGCGGTTATATACGTCATTGGGATGTCTGTGCACTTTACAACGATTATAAAGACGGCAGATTGATTGTTGACCAGCGAAACAGATTTTTTGAAGGCGATGAATTAGAGGTTGTTGAGCCTGATAAGAAGCCTTATAAAATTACTGTCAAAGAGCTTTATAACGAAACAGCAGGCGAATTTAGTGACGTTGCAAATAAGGCAACAAATACTTATTCCTTTAAGTGTGATATTCCTATTTCCTCTGATGCTATATTCCGCAGACAAAGAAGTGAATAATATCAAACCCTCGGTTAAAACTAAACCGGGGGTATTTTTATGCATAAAAGAAGCTTGTCGCTTATGATAGCAATGATTTTTATATTTACTGCCATTGCAGGTCGATGCGGTTATGTTGCAATGTCTAAAACATATCAGGTCAGTGATACTTATAATAGCTATACACTTGAAATAGGCAAGCTTAAGCCATATATTTATGACAGACGCGGTAAAAAACTAAATAACAATTCTACATCTTTTATGGCTGTTATCAGACCAAATGAAAAATGTATGTCAGAGCTTGATAAGCTTTTTAATGATGATGAAATTAAAGAAATAACTGAGGAGCTTTCAAAAGGTTATCCTATAATCAGACAGGTGGATAAAAAAGAAAATACTGAGTATATTCAGATTCTTGAAAAAATTGAAACCGATACTGATAAACAGCTTTGCAGACATATCATTGATTATCAGTGCGGAGGGCTTGAATACTATAATAATGAAGAAATAGGTTCTCTGTCCGTAAATTTTTCTGTTGATGCTTTTGGAAGAATACTGACAGGATACAATACTGAGGTTATAGATAATAATTATGACTCAAGAGATGGTGTAATTGTTTCTATTGACAGTGAAATACAGAAAATATGTGAGGATGCTTCAAAAAGTATAGAAAAAGGTGCTGTTGTGGTAATGGACAGTGAAACCTCACAGCTTCTTGCATCTGTAAGTATGGGAGGAGATTTTAATAACCGAGCTTTTTCAAACTATGCGGTAGGCTCAATATTTAAAATAATAGTAGCTGCTTGTGCAATCGAGAATAATGTTAATATGCTGTATAACTGTAAGAGTTCAATAAAAGTCGGTGATACAAAGTTCAGTTGTCAGAAAAACCACTCTCACGGATTGCAGAATATGAAAAATGCACTGGCGAACTCCTGTAACTGTTATTTTGTAAATCTTGCGTTAAAACTTGGGGATAGCAAATTGTATTCAACAGCAAAAAAATTCGGTTTTGGTGAATCCTTCAGACTATATTCCAACTGGAATATAAACGGTGGTCATTTTCCGTCACTGGCATCTTTGAATTCAAAAGGACAGCTTGCTTTGCTTGGCTTTGGACAAGGGCAGCTTACAGACAGCCCTATTCATTTTGCGTCAGTAGTTTCATGTATTGCAAACGGTGGAAATTATCATTACCCTACACTTGAATTGCTTGACACAGAAGAAAATGAAATTATCAGTGAAAGTACTGCCAAAACGCTTCGTGAATATATGCATTATGTTGTAACTGACGGAACGGGCTCTATGGCAAATTATGATAATAAAACATCAGTCAAAACGGCAACTGCTCAGTCGGGAATTTATGATGGCAAGCGAGAAATACTCAACACATGGTTTGCCGGGTTTTATCCTGCTGAAAATCCCAAATTCACAATAGTAGTTCTGCGTGAGGATGGTGAAAGCGGAGCAGGTGACTGCTGTCCTGTTTTTAGAACAATAGTTGAAAAGCTTGATAAAATGTAGTATAATGTCAAATGGTGATGTTATGCAGAAAAATAAGCTTAAAGCATTTTTAATTTACAGAATGCTTGAAGAGCGCAGTGACGAAGAAAACCCTTTAACAACAAATGATATTATCGATGGTCTGGCGGAATACGGCATTGAATGTGAACGAAAGTCTGTTTATACACAGGTTGATGCACTTAATGAGCTTGGCTGTGACATAATTAAGGTGTTTACGCCCAAGCGCGGTTATTTTCTTGCTAACAGACGTTTTGAAATCCCTGAGGTCGTTCTGCTTATTGATGCAGTTACAAGTGCCGGTTTCATTACACCGAAAAAGACGAAGTCACTTGTTGAAAAATTAAAGTGTCTTGTTTCAAACGGACAGGCTGATTCACTTTTTAGCCGTGTGTATGTTGAAGCGAATAGTGCAAAATGTGATAATGAGGAAATCTATATTACAATTGACCGTCTGCATGAGGCTATCAGTGATAAGAAAAAGGTTAAATTTGTATATAAAAGACGATCAGTTGATGTTGAAAATAAAAGGAAATATACTGAAAAAACATTCAGAGTTTCTCCGTATGCGTTAATATGGAAGGATGATCATTATTATCTTGTATGTAATAATGAAAAATATAACAATTTAATGAATTTGAGAATTGACAGAATGAAGAAGCTGAATATTCTCAATGAGTCTGCAAGACCTGTAAGTGAAGTAAGCAGCTATAAAGAAACTTTTGATGCTCAGGATTACAGTTCACGTATGTTTAATATGTTCGCAGGTGATAAATGCAGTGTTAAGCTGCGCTGTGCACTACACCTGCAGGAAGAAATGATTGACCGCTTTGGTCCTTCAATACGTCTTACTGCTAATGACGTGACCCATTTTGAAACTACTGTTGATGCTACAATAAGTGATGGATTTGTTTCGTGGCTTATGCAATATGGTGATGATGTAAAGGTGCTTGAGCCAAAAGAGCTTGCAAATATGGTTAAAAAGCGTGCAAAAGCAATTTTAAATGTGTACAAATAGGTGATTTTATGAATATTATAAAAAAATATTTTCCTGTTATTCTATCATTAGTTTTGATTGCTGCATCTTTACCTGTTACGGCTATTGTTTTTGCAAATGATATTGACTATTATTATGATGAATCCGAATCAACACTACATATTATTGGCAGCGGTGCTATGGATGATTATGCAGATGAATATTCTGCTCCGTGGCGTACATACTCACAGACTGCAAAAAAAATAATTATTGAGGATGGTATTACCTCTATTGGTTCAAATTCATTTGCAGGCTTTAAAAATGTCAGCCGTGTTGAAATTCCTGACTCTGTTAAAACAATAGGCAGCTCTGTTTTTGCATCCTGCTCTTCGTTAAAAGCGCTGACTCTTTCACCCAATATAACCAAAATTGCAGACAGCTCGTTCGCTTTTGGTAAGGATGAGTTTGTTGTTAATGCCGAAGCAGGCTCATATGCACTTTTCTATGCTATAAAGAACAACATTGATTTCAACTGCAGTGAAATTGAATTTTCAGATTTTAAGGTAAGGATAGTAACACCGGGTATGCATGCTTATTATCCGATAAAGCCTAATCATGACTGTACGGTTACATTTGAATCAATAGATTATTATATTACAAGCTTAAAATGCTTTATATATGACAGTAATTTCAATAAGCTGATGACAGGTGACGGAAATGTGGACGGCTTGAATTTTAAGGTAACATATACATTTAATGCAGGCGAAACCTATTATTTTGATGCACATATGTGGAGTGTTACTGATAAAGGTATCTATAATGTCAAAGTAACTGTAGACAGCTTCGACTACAATGTTTCTGCATATGCTATGGCTGACCCAAGCGGTGTGGCCAGTGATATTATGATTAATGAGCTTTTAGTTAACGGACATGAAATTGGTAATGGAACTGCTATTTCTTTCACAGAAAGTCCTGCATCTTTGAATATAACACTTAATGGTGAAACGTCAAAAATCTATGTTACTCCGAATTCAGATACACGACTTATTCTGCCGACCTGTGATGTTAACAATGATGGATATATAAATG
>JAIDEF010000115.1 GCA_029054965.1 Eubacterium sp. | reverse complement strand
GATTATTAATCAGATAATCAATTACCTTTTTAGTGTTTTCAATATGACGTTCAACACGAAGTGATAAAGTTTCAAGTCCCTGCAGCAGCAAAAATGCATTAAACGGTGAAAGCGTTGCACCTGTATCGCGAAGAAGAATTGCACGGATATATGTTACAAATGCGGCAGGACCTGCAGCATCGACAAAGCTTACACCATGATAGCTGTCGTTAGGTGCAGCAATCTGCGGAAACTTACCGCTTGCTTTCCAATCAAATTTACCGCTGTCAACAATCACGCCGCCAAGAGTGGTTCCGTGACCGCCGATAAACTTAGTAGCCGAATGTACAACAATATCAACTCCATACTCAATCGGTCTTAACAGATAAGGTGTTGCGAAGGTTGAGTCAACTACAAGAGGGATATTATGCTTGTGTGCAATTTCAGCCAGTTTCTCTATATCAACTAAGTTTGAATTCGGATTGCCGAGAGTTTCAAAGAAAATAGCTTTTGTGTTATCCTGTATTGCATTTTCAAAATTAGCTAAATCGTCAGGATCAACAAAGGTTGTTGTAACACCTGAATTCTTTATTGTATGTGCAAGATAATTATAAGTTCCGCCGTAAATTGTTTTTGCAGACACAATGTGGTCGCCTGCAACTGCAAGAGCCTGGAATGTGTACGCAAGTGCTGCTGCTCCTGAGGCTGTAGCAAGTGCTGCAACGCCGCCCTCTAAAGCAGCTATTCTTTTTTCAAACACATCCTGTGTTGAATTTGTTAATCTGCCGTAGATGTTACCGGCATCTGTCAGATTAAATCTTGCTGCAGCGTGGTCGCTGTTTCTGAAAACATATGATGTTGTTTGATAAATCGGCACTGCTCTTGCATCAGTAGCAGGGTCAGGCTGCTCCTGACCAACGTGAAGCTGAAGTGTTTCAAAACGATAATTTTTATTTGACATAATATTATTTCCTTTCGATATTAAAATTTGATTGTATTAATTAATTATTTATCCGCAACATCGAAAGCACATTCGTTCGCTATATATTTTAATAACTGTTTTTGCTGTCTGACTGACCATAATATCAAAACCTCCTATCACCTACTGTCTTAGTAGGTTTCTTAGATTGACTACACTATACTATATATCACCTACTTTGTCAATAGGTATTAAGGATTTTTTCCAAAAAAATATAGAGAGAACTGTTAATCCTCTCTATATTCCTCTAAAAAGCTGTGCTCGATTCCCTTTTGTTTATACGCTATGAATGTATCCAGCTTAACATTATGTATTGATTTAAAAATATTATGCTCAATATCAGGATTGATTTTTTTTAAATCAGCTATTAATTGTTTTACTTCCTGCCTTTTTGACTCACCTATACCATCAGCACTGTGACTGTATTCATCAACAAAACGGCAGGCACACTGAATGAAAATCAAACTATTATAATCTCTCCATTTTATAACAGCATTTTCATTAACACAGTAAAGAGGTCTGATCAGCTCCATACCTTCAAAATTCGTACTTTTAAGCTTTGGCAGCATTGCCTGAAGCTGCGAACCATAAAACATACCCATTAATGTAGTTTCAATAACATCGCTCAAATGGTGACCGAGTGCAATTTTATTGCATCCAAGCTCCTTTGCCTTTGCATAAAGATGTCCCCTGCGCATTCTGGCGCAAAGATAGCATGGAGAGCCTGATACGGAAGCGGTGATATCAAATATATCAGACTCAAAAACTGTAACGGGTATTTCAAGAATAGCACAGTTTTTTTCAATCTGCTTTCTATTAGCATCGTTATAGCCCGGGTCCATACATATGAACACAAGCTCAAAATCAGTTTTGCTTATTCTTTGCAGATGTTTCATACACATTGCAAGAAGTACAGAATCCTTACCGCCGCTGATGCATACTGCTATTCTGTCACCCTCCTGCACAAGCTCATAATTCTGACAGGCTTCCACAAAAGGATTCCAAATCTCTTTTCTGTATGTTTTTATAATACTCCGCTCAACTGTTTGAGCAAATGTCAATTCTCTCGCCATAATGTCACCCAAGTGGCATTATACAACAAAAAGACTTATTTAGCAATAAAATAAAATTCTACAGTACCGTTTTCATTTTTAAAGCCGTATTTATAATTATGAAGCTCTAAAATCTCTTTTGAAGTAGGCAAACCCATACCTGTTGATTTTCCGCCTCTTGCCTCATCGGTCATATAAAGCATATCCCATACTTTTTCATTAATTGCTCCGTCAAAAGCGTTAACAACAGATAATTTATATTTCGTTTTACACTTAGTAAGCGTTATGGCAACTGTACTGTCAGACGGTGAAAACTTGACAGCGTTAGATAAGAAATTACCAATTGCAAGTGAAATAAGCTCAGCATTACAGTTAATGTCCGCTTCAATTAAATCAACATCAAATGCAATATTTTTAACCTTTGCAGCACTGCTGTATTTTTCAATCTCATTCTTAATAAGCAGTGTAAGATTATTTCGTGATTTTTCAATTCTGCTCTGTGTTGCCAGCTTATTATAACGCAGTAAATTATTCAGCAAGCTATTCATTTTTAAAGCTTCCTTATAAGTCTGATTAACATACTCAAGAGTTTTGCTTTCATCAACACCCTCAAGAATAAATTCGCACTTATTTTCAATAACAGCAAGCGGCGTTTTAAGCTCATGAGCAGCAGCATTCGTAAACACATATTTTGCCTTGTTAAGTCTGTTACGCTTAATATAAACATTAAGCACTGCTAATACTATTGCAGTAACTGTTACATATAACAAGGTTATATTATTTAAGCTGTTTGTAAACCTGAAATCATGCAATGTATAGCTGCCGGAATCAATATACGATACTGACAATACGGAATAAACCTCTGAACCGATATAAAGTTCATTGCATCTGCTATAGCTTGCAAGACCTATACCGCCCATATCATCATTATTCTCATCAAGATAAGACTGTGGTATTCCATCTTCAATTTGCTTGTCAATAAACTCATAATGCTTATTACGGTCGTCAATAACATTCAGTCTGAAGTTATAATCAACAATAACATTTGGTGTTTCATCCGTAAAATTAATTCTGTACTCCTTATTTTCCTTTACGTCAACATATTCAAGATAAACAGGGGTAACAAGAAGATTGTCCTTGCCCTCTGAAATACAGGCAAATTGTTTTATGTAACCGCCGTACTTATTATGCTGCACAATAAAATCCTTCTGTTCTTCTGTTAAATAATTATCAAGATTACAGAAATATTTAACATAAGGAGTAATATTCTCATTGCGGTAAGAGTCTGACGAAAATTCAATCATCGTGCTTGTACGTGCAACCTCGCTGCCATTACTGTCATAAACCACTACACGATGAGGATAACTGATGTTATATTCATAATCGTTTAAAAATTCTTCAACACAACTCCATTCCCTGTAATCCTCTGAATCGGAATCATAAGTCAAGGTTCCTGCCTGATAAATATTAAAATCTAAATTTGATACCTCTGTTCTATATTCCGCTTCAACATTTTCTTTGATGTTACTGAAAGAAACAGTTATCGTTACAGAATAAAAAATAAGTATAACTGCTAAAACAATTAAATTAAGTTTAATAGTTTTTTTCATAATTACACCTCCTGAAAGGAATAACCTATATTAACCACTGTTCTGATAAGGGATGATTTTTCACCAAGAGCTTTTCTGACATTTTTGATATGAGTATCCACTACTCTTGTGTCACCGTCAAAATCATACCCCCATAGGTGAGTAAGTATTAACTCACGGTTCAGAACGATATTTTTGTTTTCCATCAGATATCGGAGAAGTTTAAAATCCTTGCCTGAAAGAGGGATTTCATTATCATCAATATATACCTTGTAGGTGTTAAAATCCAGACGTACTCCCGACACAGTCAGGCTGTTGTCGCTGTCAATTTTCTTTGAGCGTTTTATCAGATTCATACATTTTTCATATAAAACCGACAGCGGAAACGGCTTGACAATATAGTCATCACAACCGCATTTAAAACCATTAAGGTAATCCTCCTCCTGTGACATAGCAGTTAAAAACAGAATCGGAACTGTTTTATTACGTCTTCTGATAATCTTGCAAACCTCCATACCATTCATAATCGGCATCATAATGTCAAGAATAATCAGATCAGGATCATTATCATAAAACCTGTCAACTGCTTCACTGCCATTTCTTGCAGGCAGAACCTTAAGCCCCTTTGCACTCAGATAATCAACTATTGTCCTTCTGAGCTGGTCATCATCCTCTGCAAATAAGACGGAAAACATATTCACCACTTCCTTTCGACATCAATATATAATGTCTGTGTGTAAATCATGTGTTAATTTAAAATAAAATTCGGGATACCCCAAATTTTATTTATATAGGGCATCCCTTGATTCTTCACTTTATTACTTTAATGAAAGACTTATATATATTATTTATATCACTATCGGCAAACGCAACAGGATGATTTGAAAGACGATTGACATTTACACCATTAACAGTTTCGTCAAACTGCTCAGCAGTCATTGTTAAATCATCGAGCAAACCAAGCTGTGATAAAAGCCCCTCTAACATTTCCGGAGTATAACCTGAAACAATTTCAGTTTCTGCAAGGAGCATTTCAAGCTCAACATCATCACTGTTTTGCTCAAGCATATATTTCCATATATATACAAGACAAACAGCAACAGCCTGTCCGTGATAAAAACCTTTTAGCTTGTGCAGCTTATAGCTGAATGCATGGCAGGCAGTAGTCTGAGCAATATTTATTGCTCTGCCTGCAAGTTCACTGCATTTCATCATTGACTCATAGGAGTTTTTATCATCAGCTAAATACTTTTCAAAATTATCGTTAAAAAGCTCAAGTGCTTCTGCAGAATATTCACGACTTTCATCAGTAGCATCCTTAGACCAGTAAGCTTCAACCGCATGCGTAAAGGCATCAAGTCCTGTTACGACCCTTTGAATATATGGAAGACTTTCAAGTGTGGTATAATCAAAAATCTGATATTCAGGAATGATTTCCCAGCTACGTACAGAGTCCTTATCACCATTATTATAAAGAACAGAAAAGCGTGTAACCTCAGCACCTGTTCCTGCAGTTGTTGGAACAGCAAGAATTTCAACATCACTTTCAGCAAAAAGCTTAATCGCTTTTGCAACGTCAATTGCACTTCCGCCGCCGACAGCAACAATAAAATC
>JAIDEF010000114.1 GCA_029054965.1 Eubacterium sp. | reverse complement strand
TTATAAAACTATCTAAAATAGAATATAACATATTTAAACTTCCCTAACCAGATTTATTCAAAATTTATTATAAGATAAACTTTTTATATAGTCAACTAAGTCAAAACTGAATCCGTAAGACCTACGTTCTGCAACTATATTACTATCAAATGCATTAAAAATCAACAAGAATATAAATTGTGTTGGAATGTATAAAGTATTTTTTTTTGGTAAAAAATATAGCAGGTGATTTTTTATGATTATGATGTTGATAAAAGCATTTGTTGTGGGCGGTCTAATTTGTGTGGTCGGTCAGCTTCTGATTGATTTAACAAAGCTTACACCTGCAAAAATTCTTGTTTTATTCGTTTGTCTTGGTGTTCTGCTCGGTGCGGTCGGTCTTTACCCTAAGCTTGTTGAATTTGCAGGAGCAGGTGCAACAATTCCGCTTACGGGCTTTGGCAATGCGCTTGCAAAGGGTGTTAAGGAGTCTGTTCAGCGTGACGGTTTTTTGGGAATAATTACAGGCGGCTTTCAGGCGTGTGCAGCAGGTGTAACAACAGCAATGCTCAGCGGTCTTATTGTTGCAATGATTGCCAGACCGAAGGATAAGTAAAAACAATTCACAAATTCAGTGCTTAGTTATAAATGTTTGACTTGATAAATTATCATTGTTGTGGTATAATTTACCTGATGAATAAATAAATTTATTTGGGGGTTATTTATATGGCTATGACATATGAATCAGTTGTTCTTGCAACCAGAAAGAAATTTATGGATACTGATGTTTCGTCAGTTCCGGGCACTCTTGCTTTTCAGATTAACTTAGTCGGCAAGGTTGAGGGTATTTTCTATATAGAAATTAAGGACGGCAGAGTTAATGTTGAGCCTTATGAGTATTATGACAGAAATGCCATTTTAACTATGAATGCAACGAATTTCACAAAGCTTATCAATGGTAAGCTTGATCCTGTTATTGCTTTCACAACAGGCAAGCTCAAGGTTGATGGTGATGTAAGCGCAGCATTGGAGCTTGTTAAGTTCATTAAATAATCTTTGATTGTTGAAAGGCGGGTTTGATACTCGCCTTTAGATTATATTTTTGAGGTGATACATATGTTTAAAGAAGCTGAATTTACCCAAGTCAGTGAAAATGCAGTTGACCTTTTCAAAAACAGATGGGCACTTGTTACTGCAGGTACTGATGAAAAATTCAATACAATGACAGTGTCATGGGGTGCAGTTGGCGAACTTTGGGGCAAGGATATGGCAACAATTTATATCCGACCGCAGAGATATACTGAGGAATTTTTAAATGTAAATGACTATTTTACCATCAGCTTTTATCCTGTAGATATGAAGCAGAAAATTCACGGTGTTTGCGGTTCAAAGAGCGGCAGGGATATTGACAAGGTCAAGGAGTGTGGTCTGACCCCTGTGCTTGATGATAAAGCACCTTATTTTGCTGAGGCAGAAATAGTTTTAGTTTGCAGAAAAGCAGCTAAAGCAAAGTTTGACCCTGCAGAATTTATTGATGAAGAAATTGACGGCAAATGGTATCCTGATAAGGATTATCATTTTATTTACTACGGCGAGATAGAAAAGGTCTTGATTTCTAAATAATAATATAGTATAATATTTGCGAAAAGAGTGCTTTTGCGCCTTTTATGTAGCGTATGGGCCCTGTGCGACGGGATGCTACGAACCTTGTCAGGCGGGGAACCGAGCAGCAATAAGTGGATTATTCTGTGTGCCTCAGACAAGTCTGTACGTTACATAAAGGGTGCGGGGGCATTTTTTATTAGGGGAGGGTAAGATATGTATCAGGCTTTATACCGTAAGTACAGACCTAAAAGCTTTTTTGATGTTTACGGGCAGGATCACGTTATTTCTACCCTTAAAAATGAAATTAAAGAAAACAGAGTTTCACATGCATATCTTTTTACAGGCTCAAGGGGAACGGGAAAAACAACCTGTTCAAAGATTTTAGCCAAGGCAGTCAACTGCTTAAATCCTGTTGACGGTGAGCCTTGTAATGAATGCGAGCTTTGTAAAGGGCTTGACAGCGGTGCTATTTATGACGTTGTTGAAATAGATGCCGCATCAAATAACGGTGTTGATAATATCCGTGATTTGCGTGAAGAGGCTAACTATACACCATCACGTGGTAAATACAGAGTGTATATCATCGACGAGGTGCATATGCTCTCAGCAGGTGCATTCAATGCACTTCTTAAAACACTTGAAGAGCCGCCTGCTCACGTAATATTTATTCTTGCAACTACCGAGGTGCATAAGCTGCCTGCTACAATTCTGTCACGTTGTCAGCGTTTTGATTTCAAGCGTATTCAGCCTGAAACTATGGCGGTCAGATTAAAGCAGGTTGCAGGTCTTGAAAATATGACTATTGATGATGATGCGGCTGTGCTTGTGGCACGTATTGCTGATGGTGCTCTGCGTGACGGCTTGTCCATTCTTGACCAGTGTGCTGGCAGAAGCAGTCATATTGATTCAGCACTTGTCAGTGAGGTTGCAGGTCTTGCAGGAAGAGAGGTTTTGCATAAGTTCACCTCTTGTATTGCAAACAGTGACAGTTCAACGGCAATTGATATTTTAGCAGGGCTTTATCAGAACAGCTATGATATGGAGCGTCTTTGTGTTGAAATGATTAATCATTTCAGAAATTATCTTATGGTTAAAACCGTTAAAAAAAGCAGAGAGCTGATTATCTGCACTGATGATGAATATAATTCGATTTTGTCAGGTGCAGATAATTTCACACTTGAAAATATAATTTTCGGTCTGGATTTATTTCAGGATACCCTGACAAGAATAAAGGCAGGCTCAAATTCCCGAATTGAAATGGAAATGGCATTTATTAAGCTTTGTGAGCATAAGCTTGATGAGTCAAAAGCTGCAGTGCTTGACAGAATTGCGAAGCTTGAAAGAGCTGTAAGAAATGGTGTTTCTGCCATTCCTAAAGCTGCGA
>JAIDEF010000113.1 GCA_029054965.1 Eubacterium sp. | reverse complement strand
ATGAAAAAATCATTTTTAAATCTATCTCGCTATAGATTTTATTTGACATATTAGATAATACTTGTAAAATTGTACTAATATTATGCTGATATAGTACATATATAGGCGGATAATATATTTAAAATTAAAACAGTATTTATGAACCATTTGTAACCATTTATCGTATGTGAAAAAGCATTTATTATGGTGAAAAATGCGTTTTATGGAATAAATATCGAACAAAAATCAAAATAATGTCTAATAACTTTAACTTATCTATTACTTGTCGAACTCATAACCCGGAGGTCGTAGGTTCGAGTCCTACCCCCGCAACCACGAAAAGGTATCAGAAATGATACCTTTTATTTTTTGTATGAAATATAAAACTCGAACCTACGACAGGTGGCTCCAAATTTTGAGCTGAAAGCGAGGAAATTTGGGAGAAACAGTCCGGTGGACTGTTTCGTAGCAACTGCCATACGCTCGGACCTCCCCCCGCAACCACGAAAAGGTATCAGAAATGATACCTTTTATATTTATAAAATATAAAACCAAGTTTCTTAATACAGTAAAGGAATTAGTTTTTCTGTAAATTTTATAAGCTATATTAATATGAAAAGAAGGTATCGTTTAGATACCTTCTTTTTTAGAATAATTATTAAAATAAAATGCTATCCGTTTTTATATTTATCAACGCAAACGATATTTACTATATCACCGTTTTGGTTTTTGATACCTACTGATGTTTCAGTAAACCTTTGGTTTTCGGCAATATAAATTGCCTTTATGAGTACATACTCATCATTTTCAAACATGTCCTCAATGTGAATTAGTTCATTGCTGCGGGTACTAAACATAATACTATCTCCTATTCTATTATGATTTTAGCGTATATATTCAAATAATTTTGTACAATAAACCAATTCAATCAAGGTACGTAGTTTTCAGCAAACTGTATTTTTTATTTCTCACTGTTTCTAAAAATTTCCGCAAAATCAGAGAATAGCCTATCTTTATCAGCATCACAGTTATTAACATAGTTTATAAATGATGAGAGTGAACAGCAGTATTTGCCATGCTCAAGATCGGAATATGAACGCAGTGAAATGTTGAGATTTTCAGCCATTTCCTCCTGAGATAATCCAAGCTCAGCACGTCTGTTGGCAAACTCATTTTTAAAATAGTTTTTTAAGATATCTATTGTAGTCATTGTGTTCACCTCACCAAAAGGGCTAACAAAATTCTACAATTTTTTTATATAGTGTTCTATGAGGCATACTTCATATTATTACCATATTTTACTATTTTAAGTGAAAATTTTTAATATTATTAATTTAATAATTATAAAAAGAGTACCGATTTAATGATTTCGGCACTCTTTCTTTTTTTCTCTGAAGTTTTTTCCATAGTACTTTTTTAAAAGCCTTTGTGTCTGACGTTCGCATAATCCGATAGTGTTAGAAAGTTCTGTTAGGGTTAAATTATCACTGTACAGAAAGTATTGTTCAATAAGAACAAAGCGTCTGTCATTAAGATTGTTATAGTTAAGATTATCAATAAATTCTTTTGGCAGGTTTTTTCTTGTTATGTCAGCTAATATTTTCATAGTCAGCCCTGCTATTGCACTTGTGAAATCAGGCTGTTTTTGTCTGTATTCATTAAGTATCTGAACGGCTGCGGAATTATCGAAATCTGTTATAAAACAAAATTGGCTGTTTAAAAATACCGATCCGATAGCAGTGGCTTTTTGTGCATTATTAACCTGCAGCATCATAAACACATCCTCCACAGGTTTTAGCCTGTCAGCTATCTGCTGATGATAAGTGTTTTCACCTGTTATAAAAAAATCTCCGCTTTTAAGTTCATATGTCTTATCGTCAGTTATAAGCTTTCCGCAGCCTGCAGTTATAAAATGCAGCTCGTAACTGCCTTTTGCATGAGCGTGACGCGGTATGTCTTTTCCGAGCTTTCCGCCGCCGATGTCTGTGATTGAAAAATCAATACCATTCCATTTAAAATTTATCATATTATCACCATTTATATTTTATATTAATACGACATATTTGTAAAGAAAATGTCGT
>JAIDEF010000112.1 GCA_029054965.1 Eubacterium sp. | reverse complement strand
ATCTGCGATTTTGAAATTTGGATAGGCTTGGCAAGCGCTGAGGCAAAAAAAGGTACGGTTTAGCAACCCTACCCATTAATGTTATTGAATTAGTCAGCGAAATATCTCTTAAGGAGACCTTCAAATGCCTTACCGTGTCTTGCCTCATCTCTTGCCATCTCATGCACTGAGTCGTGGATAGCATCAAGACCTGCAGCCTTTGCAAGCTTAGCAAGCTCTGTTTTGCCGAGTGTTGCACCGTTTTCAGCAGCAGCACGCATTTCAAGATTTTTCTTTGTTGAGTTAGTTACAACCTCACCAAGCATTTCAGCGAATTTTGCAGCATGCTCAGCCTCTTCGTAAGCTGCCTTTTCCCAGTAAAGACCGATTTCAGGATAGCCCTCTCTGAAAGCTACTCTTGCCATTGCAAGGTACATACCAACCTCGCTGCACTCGCCGTTGAAGTTGTCACGGAGACCCTGAACGATTTCCTCGCTTACACCGTCGATGATACCAACCTGGTGCTCAGCAGCCCATGATGTTACATCGTCTTTTCTCTCCTGCATTTTTACGCCGCAAACAGGGCAGATTTCAATTGGCTCATCACTTTCATAGCCGCAAACGGGACAAAAATACTTCTTTGCCATTTTACATTACTCCTTTAAAATTAATTATTTATTTTTACAGTGATTGCATAGACCGCTGTAATATACATCTTTTTGCTTTATTTCAAAGCCTTCAATGCCCTCAGTTATAGTATCGACACATTTAAAATCAAATATGCTGCCGCATTTTTCACACTTGAAATGACCATGGAAGGAGGTATCGGCATCATATCTTATTTTTTCGCTGTCAATCATAACAGGGATTAGCAATCCACAGTCTGATAAATCCTTTAAGCAGTTATAAACTGTTGTTTTTGAAAATGAAGGATTGCTTTTTATAACCTGGCTGTAAACAGTTTCAACATCAGGATGAATTCTGTTTTCAACAAGAAATTTATATACTGCTATTCGCTGTGGCGTTGCTTTCAAACCTTTTTGTCTGAACAGCTCTTTGATTTCTGCTGTATTCAATTTATCACCACTCACATAATCTAATTTGTAATGATTACAATTTAGATTATACACATATGGAAAAAAATGTCAATACTTTTAACAGAATTTATTTAATTCTTCGTTATATTCAAATCCTGCAGCCTGCAGTTTTTCGCAAAGCTCATCTTTATTAATGTTTGTATCCTCGCACAGATTATCAAGATTTTTGTAAAAATCTCTCAGCTTTGTATTAATTACAC
>JAIDEF010000111.1 GCA_029054965.1 Eubacterium sp. | reverse complement strand
CGATTTTATTTTTACTAAAGCTTTTTATTTCCCCCGGTAGAACCGGGGGTTTACTCTTTGCTGAAGAGACAATTAAAACGGACTGATATTGTTATCAGTCCGTTTTTTCGGGCAGATTATATCTGACACCCTCGATTCATTATATAATTATTCATACCAATAATTCAAATCAACATATTTACTGCTTACACCATCAACACTTCCTGTTTCGCTGTACTGCCAAATGGTATAATCAACATCATATGTAACCTTATCATTATAATCAGCAACCCAGGCAACGGCTGATTTTTTCAGCTTTTTCATATTGATTTTATTATGAAGCACACTCGATGATGCATAAACGCCTGCGGTATAGCCCTTCTTCTCAAGCTTTTCAATAAAAGAATTTACTATTTCAGCATTTGTATTTAAATCATTATCACTTTCAACAAGTCTTCCTACAGCATTGCCATCACTGTCAATGGGATACTCAAAATCAATGATAACAGGCAAATCTATATTATATTTTTTTATCATATTATATACAAAATCCGCCTCATCCTCTGCCTCCTCAGCAGTAACTGCCTGCGTGTAAAAATAAACACCAACAGGAATTTTTGCCTTGTTTGCACCTTTCAAGTTATCAGCAGCATATTTGTCCTCGTATATTTCACCATTGCCGTAACCACGGTAGCCCACACGTATAAAAGCAAAATCCTGCGTTTCCTTAACCTTTTCCCAGTCAATTACGCCGTTATGCTCGGAAACATCAACACCATTTGACACCGATTGATTGAATTGATACAGTCCATCGGGTCTGCTCCCTCTTGATACCGCAACAGAAATAACCGAAATAATCACTGCAAGAATAATAACACCTATTACGGCAAGTGCAGGAATATTCAATTTTGACTTATCCTTAATGTTTTTCATTTATAATACCTCGCAGTTGATTATAGTAACATAAATAAAAACAAAAATCCACATTAAACCGCCAATGTTTACAAAATGGGTAAAAATTTGCAGTACTTAAAGCTAACACTGCACAGCTCAAGATTTTATTGACATATAAAAATAATGTTTTATAATAATATAAACAACAATCAGAGGTGAAAATGTATGGACAATATGACTAATACACAGTTCAAAAGAAAGCTCCCTGTTCCGCAGGAAATCAAAAAGGAAATGCCTCTTTCAGCCGAGGCAGAGAAAATCAAAGCAAAAAGAGATGCTGAAATAGCCAAGGTTTTCACAGGTGAAAGTAATAAGTTCTTACTCATTATCGGACCTTGCTCTGCCGACAGAGCTGACTCTGTTCTTGACTATATTCACAGACTTGCTGAAGTACAGAAAGAAGTAGAGGATAAAATCATAATTATCCCAAGAATTTACACCGGAAAGCCCAGAACAACAGGAGCAGGCTACAAGGGTATGCTGCATCAGCCTGATCCTGACAAGAATCCCGATATGCTTGAGGGTATAAAAGCAATCCGCTCTCTGCACAAAACCGCAATTGAGGAAACAGGCTTAACCTGTGCCGATGAAATGCTTTATCCTGAAAATTACAGATACCTTTCCGATTTGCTCAGCTACATTGCAATCGGTGCAAGATCTGTTGAAAATCAGGAGCACAGACTGGTATCATCAGGCATTGATATCCCTATCGGAATGAAAAACCCCACAAGCGGCGACCTGTCGATTATGCTCAATGCCATCAAGGCAGCACAGGGTGACCATGTATTCCTTTACAGAGGCTGGGAGGTTGAGTCAAAGGGCAACCCGCTTGCACACGCAATTTTAAGAGGAAGCGTCAGCAAGCACGGCAACAATCATTCAAACTACCACTATGAGGATTTAAGACAGCTTTATGATATGTATTGCTGCGGCGGTTTCCGGAATCCTGCAGTTATTGTTGACACTAACCATTCAAATTCAGGTAAAAAATACCTTGAGCAAGTAAGAATTGCTAACGAGGTTTTACACTCAATGCGCCACAGCGATGATGTAAAATCAATGGTAAAGGGCTTTATGGTTGAATCATATATAGAAGACGGCTGTCAGAAGGTTGAAGACGGAATATATGGAAAATCAATCACCGACCCATGCCTTGGCTGGGACAAAACAAAGGATATGATTTTTACTGTTGCAGAACAGTTATAAGAAAATTTAATGATAATGTTCATAAATTTTGATACTCACTATTGACTTTAACACTTTTAGGTGTTAAAATGTAATCGTTATAACAACTAAGATTATTGAAGAAAGGGTATTTATTATGAACAAAATATTTAAAAAAGTAGCTGCAGTTGCTCTTGCAGGTGTTCTTACCGCAACCGCATTTGCCGGCTGCTCAAAAACAGGAACTGACACAAACGGTCCTACTCCGGCTAAAACAAGCTACAAAATCGGTATCTGCCAGTTAGTTCAGCACGATGCACTTGATGCTGCAACAAAGGGCTTTATGGATAAGCTCAACGAGCTTGGTGCAGCTAACAACATTACATTTGAGTTTGACTCACAGAATGCATCAGGTGAGACTACAAACTGCACAACAATCGTTTCAAACTTTGTTTCAAATCAGGTTGACCTGATTATGGCTAATGCAACGGATGCAATGGCTGCTGCTTCTCAGGCTACAGA
>JAIDEF010000110.1 GCA_029054965.1 Eubacterium sp. | reverse complement strand
CTTTAATTATGATTCTGACAGCCATAAGTATCTGACAACGGATTTTGATTCAAAATACGGCGAAGCAGGACTTGGATTTGAAAATTTAATTTTTCTTTTTGATGAAACTGAGTATGTAGTTAAAGAGGATTATAAAGGCTCGGGACAGAGCGAAACCTATTGTGATTATAAGCTTAGCGGCGGCAGCGGAACAATCCTTTCTGAGGGTACTGCTGTTGAAATAAGCTGGGGAGTTTCAAGCGGAAAGCTCTGGATGAAAACCGCTGATGGAAAGGAAGTTTCACTTAATCCGGGCAAAAGCTATATAGGCTATGCATCATCAAACCATGGCGGAAAGCTGCAGCTTAATACAAAGCAGAGTATTAACAGTGATATAAGTACTGAAAATCAATATAACTAAAAAATCGGCATAGGACAAAAGTCCTATGCCTTTTTATTGAGAGAAATTACTTCATGCTTTCTTCGTAAGCCTTGATCATTTTCTTAACCATCTGACCGCCTACTGAACCAGCCTGCTTTGAAGTAAGGTCACCATTGTAACCATTCTTAAGGTTAACACCAACCTCGGCAGCAGCTTCCATCTTGAATCTGTTGAGAGCTTCCTTAGCCTCTGGTACTACGTTTTTGTTGCTTGACATTTAAATACACCTCTTTTTCTGTTTATTGCAAATGTGAATAATGATGGTTTGAAAACAATCATTTCTCACACTTGCAAGTATAGTTTATGAAGTGTATTCGATTTTACAATTGAAAAATTTTGACAATAATTAAATCAAAAGATTGCCTGAATATTTAATTTATAACAGTTTTTTTAAACATTTTTATATGCTATAATGTTTTAAGAGGTGAGTGGATTATGGTTTTATATTATACAGGAACAGGCAACAGCGAGTATGCTGCAAGGCGTATAAGTGCCGCAATCAATGATGACTGTATTAATTTGTTTGAAAAACTGCGTAAAAATGATTTTAGTGAGATACATTCTGAAAAGCCGTTTGTTATTGTTACGCCAACTTATGGCTGGCAGATACCTCATATTCTGAGGGATTGGATTCTCAATACTGTTCTCTCAGGTAATAAAAATATTTATTTTGTAATGACCTGTGGTGGAGAGATTGGTAACTCAACTAAATATGTCCGAAAAATCTGTCAGGATAAAATGATGAATTTTATGGGCTGTGCAGAAATCGTAATGCCTGAGAATTATATTGCAATGTTTGGTGTTCCGGAAAAGAAAGAAGCTCTTTCAATCATTGATAGGGCTGAGCCGATAATTGACAAAATTGCAGATCGGATTTTACAGAATGAATATATTGAAAATAAACCTGTTGGTATTTTTGATAAACTCAAAAGCAGTGTTGTAAATGCAGTATATTATCCTGTTTTTCTGCATGCAAAAAAGTTTACTGTCTCCGACGCTTGTATGTCCTGCGGAAAATGTGCGAGCTTATGCGTTATGAATAATATAAAATTGGTAAATGGTAAGCCTGAATGGAAAGATAATTGCACTCACTGTATGGCGTGTATTTGCGGCTGCCCTGCAGAAGCAATAGAATATGGCAGTAAGAGCAAGGGTAAACCCAGATACAGTTGCCCCAAATAATAAACGAATCAGTGATTATGTAAGCTACAGAGAATTTAGATTATTTCTGTAGCTTTTTAATTGGCTTTCGGTATAGTTATTTAATATGCTGTCAATATAATCAATCAGCTTTTGCTTTTCGCTCGGTAATTTCCCCTGAAAGTTAAAAGCGTTAGATG
>JAIDEF010000011.1 GCA_029054965.1 Eubacterium sp. | reverse complement strand
ATCTTGATGGTGATGTTGCAGGAGTAAAGAGTGCAACAATACTTGTTGAGGGTGAAAATGCATACGGCTATTTAAAAGGAGAAATGGGTATTCACAGACTTGTAAGAGTATCCCCCTTTGACTCGTCAGGCAGACGTCATACATCCTTTGCATCACTTGAGGTTATGCCTGAAATTGACGATGATGTTAATGTTGAAATCCGTGAAGAGGATATAAAAATGGATGTTTACAGAGCATCAGGAGCAGGCGGACAGAAGGTTAACAAAACCTCATCTGCCGTTCGTCTGACACACGTTCCCACAGGCATAGTAGTATCCTGTCAGATTGAACGAAGCCAGCATCAGAACCGTGAGGTTGCAATGCGCATGCTTAAATCAAAGCTTGTAGAAATCAAGGAAAGAGAAAATCTCGAAAGAATTGAAGACATCAAGGGCGACCAGAAGGAAATTGCATGGGGCAGCCAGATTCGTTCCTATGTTTTTATGCCGTACACAATGGCTAAGGACCACAGAACAGGCTTTGAAATGGGCAATATAACCGCTGTAATGGACGGTGACCTTGACGGCTTCATTAACGCATATTTAAAAATGAAATCCGTTGAAGGAGCTGAAAATCAATAATGATGATTTTAGCCGGCATCGCAACACCCTCTGGCTTTACTGTAAGGCTGATTATTTCTATTGCTCTTGGTCTTATTGTAGGACTTGAAAGACAGTGGACCAGGCACCAGGCAGGAATATTAACCAATGTTATTGTGTGCGTAGGAGCTTATGCTTATACTGCATTTTCATATATCACGGCCGACAGTGCTGTTGATAAAACAAGAATTGCAGCACAGGTTGTTTGCGGTATCGGTTTTCTCGGTGCAGGATTAATTATCCGTGACGGAACAAATATACGCGGTCTTTCTACTGCAGCCACAATCTGGGCAACAGCCGCAATCGGTATATTATGCACAGTTGACGATATTTTTTATTCAGTTATAGTTGCTGTTGCTATCGTTTTTCTGCACCTGATTCTGCATCCGCTTTCATCACTTATTGATAAAAAGCGTCACTATAATAAGGATAAAGAAAAAGCACGCAACATTGAATGCCTGTATAAAATATCCATAAGCTGTATTGAGGATTTTGAAATTGACATCCGTTCTCATTTAATAAAAACCATCAGGGATAAAAACGATGTTTTGCTCCACAATCTTGAAAGTATCGGCACAGATGACGATGACAATAAAATCAAAATACGTGCATATATAACAACAGTGAAAAGAAATGACGAGCTTGTTGAAAGCATTATGGCAAGCATTGCCAGGGATGAAGGAATTATTTCGGCAGGCTGGAAAATCAACAATTAATTACCACAAATATAAACACCCCCTTTGACAATAATAAGTCAAGGGGGATTTTTTATGAAAAAAATAATTATTGCGGCTATGTGTGCAGTACTCCTTTTAGCAGGCTGCTCTGCAAATAAAGAGGAGGCCACAACACAGCCTGAATCAAAGCCATCTGATAGCAAAACAAATGTTGCTGACACAACTGTTGAAGCAACAGGACTCGGCAGTAAATTTTACAGCACTGAAAAGGTTGTATGGGGACCGGGACGTGCGGATAATCATCAGCGCCCCACAGATCCTGTTAATCTTCAGGAAAGCTATGGTGACCTTGGCAGTCAGTTCATAATGAGTGACGACAAATTCATATGCCTTACCTTTGACGAGGGTTATGAAAACGGCTATACACCCGCTATTTTAGATACTTTAAAAGAAAAAGGTGTAAAAGCAATTTTCTTTGTAACCTATGATTTTGTCAAAGATAATCCCGAGCTTATAGAGCGAATGATTGATGAGGGTCACATCATCGGCAACCACACCTACCGCCATTATACAATGGATGAGGTTAGTGAAGCTGATGCTACGGAGGAAATTGTTTTTCTCGACAAATATATGAAGGAAAACTTCAAATACCGTATGACACTTTTCAGATTTCCTAAGGGCGAATTCAGCGAAAACACCCTTGCACTTGCCAACAGTCTTGGCTACAAAAGTATCTTCTGGTCATTTGCATATGCAGACTGGGACACTGAAAATGTTGTTGACAAGGAAGAAGCATTCAACACAATCACCTCACACACCCACAACGGCGAGATTATGCTTCTGCATGCGGTCAGTCAAACAAATGCTGAAATTTTAGGTGATGTTATAGATGAGGTAAGAAACCAGGGATATGAATTCACAGTCGAGGTTTAACAGATTAATAACGGGAAAACTAAATTAAAATTTTTTATTAATTTTTTGATTTGCTATTGTTATAACTTTCACTATATTATATAATAAGATTAATATTATATAATGGATTAGTTTGCAGATTTTTTAGATAATCCATTTTGAAAGTGAGATTTTTAACTATGCTTTTTTCGCGTGATATCGGTATTGATTTAGGCACTTCAAATACTCTGGTAGCCGACAGAAAAGGTCGAATTTTAATAAATGAGCCAAGCGTTGTGGCAGTTGACGTAAAAACAAAAAGAGTTGTTGCCACAGGCAATCAGGCAAAGCAGATGATTGGCAGAACACCGGGTTCAATAGTTGCAGTCAAGCCTTTGAACTACGGTGTTATCGCCGATTTTGATATGACCTCAGATATGCTTAGGAGCTTTATTTACCGCTCAAGCAAAAGAAATCTTTTTACAAGAACAAGGGTTGTAATCTCTATACCAAGCAATGTAACAGAGGTTGAAAGACGTGCTGTTGAGGATGCTGTTCGTTCTGCAGGTGCACAGGATGTTGAGCTTATTGAGGAGTCAATGGCTGCTGCTCTTGGTGCAGGACTTCCTGTTTTTGAAGCAACAGGCTCAATGGTTGTTAATATCGGCGGCGGAACCTGCGATATTGCAGTACTCAGCCTTGGCGGAGTTGCTGCCAGCAAAAGCATTAAAATAGGCGGCGATGCCTTTGACGAAGCAATCATATTACATATGAAGGACAAGCACGATCTTCTCATAGGAAGCAATACTGCTGAGGACATTAAACTGAAAATAGGCTCGGCAAATATTTATGACGGCGAAGCAGCAATGGAGGTTAAAGGAAGAAACCTCACCAACGGACTTCCGAAAAGTGTTGAAATTACATCAGCAGAGATACGTGAGGTATTGAGCGTACCTGTTAATGATATTTTAGATGCTATTAAGGAAACACTGGAATTAACATTGCCTGAGCTTGCTGCAGACATTATTGACAAGGGTATTTATTTAACAGGCGGTGCCTGCCAGTTAAGAGGACTTGCTGACCTTATTTCCAAGGAAACGGGAATTGCAGTCCATATTCCTGAAAAACCAACCGAATGTGTGGCACTCGGCACATCAATCAAACTCAGAAGGGCTATGTGATTATGAAACACGTATTTAAAAGTGTCGGCTTTAAAATAACCGCCGCTGTTATCGGGCTGCTGCTTGTTGGTATGTTTTTGTGTGCTGCAAATGGTCACAGCGAGAGTGCACAGTCAACAGTAATCGGCACAATTTTCACCCCTGCTCACTGGGTTGCAGATAAAATTTCTGATGGTATAGGAAAAATTACAAACAGTGCCAAAGGCAATGCAGAATACGATAAAAAAATTGACGAGCTGCAAAACCAGCTTGGTGAGCTGCAGAATCAGCTTTCCGACTACGAAAATCTTAAAGAACAAAACGAGCTTTATAAGGACGCTCTTGAGCTTAAGGAAGAAAACAGCGAATTTGAATTTACTGAAGCAAGCGTTATAGGCAGGGACAGTGCAAATCCCTACTGCACCTTTACCATCAACAAGGGCACTCTTAATGATATTAATGACGGATACGCAGTAGTTTACGGCAAATACCTTATTGGTGTTGTGAAAAAGGCTTATCCCACTTACAGTGTTGTAAGCACAATAATAGATCCTGATTTCAGTGTATCGGCTTTTGATATCAACACAAAAGAGCTAAGCTATGTTACAGGTGACGCAAAGCTTGCCGAAAAAGGCAGTTGTAAATTTGAAAACCTTGACTCGGCAACAAAAATCACATATGGTTCAATAATAACGACAGCAGGTATCAGCGGTACCATACCGAGAGGCATTGTTATTGGAACAGTAAGAGAAATTAATGACGAAGCTACAAACATTTCTACATATGCCGTTATTGAACCCGGAACAGATATTAAAAAAATTGACAAATGTCTGATACTCACTAATTACAATATAGAGAGTGAGGGCAACTGATGGATTTAACAAGAAAGCAAAAAACAATTAAATATATTTGCTGCTGTCTTTTGATCCTGCTCGCTGACTTACTGCAGAATGTTTCAGGACTATTACCTGAAATTGGTGGTGCAAGATGCTTTCTGATAATTCCCGCCGTTGTAATTTTATCCTTCGGCGAAAGCGAGATATCCGCTGCACTGCTCGGATTATTTGC
>JAIDEF010000109.1 GCA_029054965.1 Eubacterium sp. | reverse complement strand
GAATTCCATTGCTGATTATAATTCTTATCTTATTAATTCCTGCTTCAATAGCTTATATAAAAAATGCTATCCTTTTATTGTATGTGTTGTTTTCCATAGCTTTAATAGTATCAGCAAGAATTATGAATAAAAAAGCAGTGAAAAGGCAATTTTTCTCATCACCTACTATTAATGGTGAAACAACGCTTTGCACATATGGCGAAGGGCTTGAGATTATAAACAGCTATCAAAAAATATTTGTTCCGTGGAAGAGTATTTTTTCTGTTAAGGAAACAGAAAAGCTATTAATGATTATGCCCACATACAGAACATGTGTATTTGTAATAAGCAAAGAAAGATACAGCAGCAGTGAATTAAATGAAATAATTTCACTATTAAAGCAAAATATAACAGTTGAGGAGGGCAAACGATGAAGAATACCTTCCGTGTAACCCCGAATAAAGATGATTTTGTTATTTGGGAAAAACTGCAGTTCAAGCGGTCAAGGCTTATACCCACATTAATCACAGCATTCATGTTTATTGCGTTTTTTGCTTTTTATTTAATAGCTGAAAAAAATTCCTCATTGATTATTGCTGCAGTAATTGCATTTGTGGTTTGCGGTGCATATTTTCTTTATGTCTACAATGTAGGTATCGAAAAAAAGGTTGAAAGATATCTTGCAGCAGATGCACAATATCTTTCACCATGCGAAATCACAATTGATGAAAATACAGTTGAGTACAGAAATATCCCGATGATGAACGAGGCAGGAATAATCAATGTTTACCCTTATTCTGTTATAAGGGCTATTTATGAAACAGAAAATTATTTTTATTTTAATGTTGGTTTTGAATTGAAAATTCTGCCTAAGAGAGATATACCTGACCAAATGAAGCAGCAGGTATTCAATCAGATTAAGAAAAATGCAAATTACTTTTATATAAAATAACAGTCAGCTATTGCCTAATATTTCAGGCAATACCTTTATTAAATCTAATGCCGTTTTGGCAACGGAGGAATATTAATGGATAATAATGAAATTCGTTATGACAATCAAAAAATTGTAGATGTTGAAATCAGCACTGAAATCAGAAAGGCATTCCTTGATTATTCAATGAGTGTTATTGTTCAGCGTGCATTGCCTGATGTTCGTGATGGATTGAAGCCTGTTCACAGAAGAATTCTTTATGCAATGTATGATAACAACCTTTACCCTACAAATCCTTACCGTAAGTGCGCAACAACTGTCGGTGAAGTGCTTGGTCATTATCACCCACATGGTGATGCATCTGTTTATGATGCTATGGTTAGACTTGCTCAGCCATTTTCAATGCGCCATCCTTTAGTTGACGGTCATGGTAACTTTGGTTCTGTTGATGGTGATCCTCCTGCAGCATATCGTTATACTGAGTCAAGAATGAGTAAAATCTCAATGAAAATGCTTGAGGATATCAAGAAGGATACTGTTGACTTTGCTCCTAATTTTGATGATAACGGCAAGGAGCCTACTGTTTTGCCATCAAGATTTCCAAATCTTCTGGTTAACGGTTCGTCAGGTATTGCCGTTGGTATGGCAACAAATATTCCTCCTCATAATATGAATGAGGTTGTTGAGGGTATGTGCTGTCTTATTGATAATCCGGATGCAAGCCTTGAGGATTTGATGGTACATATCAAAGGTCCTGATTTCCCGACAGCAGGAATTATTATGGGCAGCCGTGGTATTAAAGAGGCTTATGCAACAGGACGAGGTAAAATTTATGTTCGTGCCAAGGCTGAAATTATTGAAACACGCGGCGACAGATTTAAAATTGTTGTAACTGAAATTCCTTATGGTGTTAACAAGGCAAGACTCATAACAAGAATTGCGGATTTGGTTAAGGAAAAAAGGCTTGAGGGTGTTGCTGATGTTCAGGACTATTCTGACAGACGCGGTATGCATATTGAAGTAACTGTTAAGCGTGATGCAAATGCACAGGTAGTTCTTAACAATCTTTATAAAATGACAGATATGCAGGTTACCTTCGGTGCAATTTTGCTTGCACTTGATGATGGTGTGCCAAAGGTTTTAACACTTAAAGAAATTCTCGAAAAATATATTGCTTTCCAGAAGGATATTGTTAAAAGAAGAACTGAGTTTGATTTAAAGAAAGCTCAGGAGCGTGCACATATTTTAGAAGGTCTTGCAAAGGCTATTGATATTGTTGATGAGGTTATAGCAACAATCCGTGCCTGCAAGGGCGGTCAGTCTGAGGCAAAGCAGGCAATTATGGACAAGTTCGGTTTTGATGACCCGCAGGCAAGTGCAATTGTTGCTTACCGTCTTGGTCAGTTGGCAGGACTTGAAATAGAAAAAATACTGAATGAATTAGATGAGCTTCACGAAAAAATCAAGGATTTCCTTGATATTCTTGCAAATGAAATAAGAATTGCAGAAATCATTAAATCAGAAGCAAGAGCAATTGCTGATAAATTTGGTGATGACAGAAGAACAGAAATTTCAGCATTCAGCGGTGATGTTGATGATGAAGATTTGATTCCTGTTGAGGACTGCATTTTGACTCTTACCGAAAAAGGATATATGAAGCGTCAGACAGTTGATACCTATAAAGCACAGAACAGAGGCGGCAGAGGTATATCAGGTATGAGCAGACGTGAAGAGGATGTTGCTAAAACTATGTTTAGCTGCTCTACCCACGATCAGATTTTAATATTTACCAATAAGGGTAAGGTCTTTAAGCTTAAGGGCTATGAAATTCCTGAGTCATCAAGGACAAGTAAGGGGATGAATGTTGTTAATATTCTCCCTCTCGAAAATGGAGAACAGGTAAGTGCAATGGTTAAGGTTCCTAAAGAAGAGGATCGCACTTATCTTTGTATGATGACAAGAAACGGTATAATAAAAAGAACTGCTCTTGACCAGTATGACCATATCAGAAAAACAGGAATTATAGCAATTAATCTTGATGATGACGACGAGCTTAGCTGGGTTGAAATTACTGATGGTGAACGCGAGCTGATTGTTGCTACCCACGATGGAATGAGCATTTGCTTCAAAGAAAGTGATGCAAGGCTTATTGGAAGAACAGCAAGAGGTGTAAGAGCTATTCAGCTTAATGAGGGCGATTATGTTGTTGGTTTTGCAGTTAAGCTTGACGGCTTTACTCTGCTTACTGTTTCTGAGACAGGCTACGGAAGAAAAAGTGAATTTTCAGATTATCGTATTCAGTCAAGGGCAGGAAAAGGTCTTATCAACTATCGTACTGAACAGTACGGCAAAGTAGCTATGATTGCACCTGTTTGTGATGATAATGATGTTATTATGATTTCCTCCGATGGTATTATCATAAGAACTAACGCTGATCAGATTTCTACTTTCCAGCGACCAAGCAAGGGCGTTAAGGTGATGAGAGTAAATGATGGCGAAAAGATTGCGACAATTTCAGTTGTTGATAAGCTGGAAGAAGCAGAAGAGGAGTTAAGCTCTGATACTGATGAAACAGCTGAAAACACGGAACAGATAGAAGAATAATAAATATTTGTTAACAAATTGCTTATTTTGTAGCTTTTTGAAGAATGTTGTTATATAATTTCTAATATTATGCATTAATTATGTATTTGAAATGTTGCGAATCAAAAAGAGGGGTTATGGAATGGAGAAGGAAACTTATAATATTGACGATATTCTCTCCGAGGTAAAAAAGAGAAAACAGGAGAGAGAGGAATCAGCTCCGTCTTTTGAAATAAAAACGAAGAATGGTGAGCTTCCTGCCGAGAAACCAAATAATATCAAAACACCTGCCGATAATGATACAATTGACGAAGGTGTAGAACAAAAGGTTTTTGACAATTTGTATGTACGCAGTGATAACGGAATTGTCGACAGCAGTATTGAAGAGGAAGAGAAGAGAATAAAGGATGATGCTGTTATTTCTGAAAAAAAGCCTGTTGAAAAAAAGTCGGAAGTAATAGAGAAAAATACTGATGATAATGAAGACGCTGTGATTGTTAATCAGGGACAGCAGATTGAAGAAACTCTTGTCGGCAATGACGGTTTTGTTGATTTACTTTCATTTGCAGACAACAGTGAGTTAAGTACAGAGAGTCAAACGACTGAAAAAGAAAAGTTTTTTAAAACTAAAAAAGGCAAAATTGTAAGAAATATTATAATAGTTTTATTAGTTATTGTTTTAGTGGCTGCTGCGGGTGCAGGTATCTATGTTTACAAAGCGCTGAATTCAGTTAGTGATGATGATAACAATGCAACAAAAACTGAGCAGCGTTATACAGCTATGGACAAGCTGATTGAAAATTTCCCTGAAGTCAATGAAACTGATGCTGATCATCTTTCTTCATTGCAGGATATGATAAAGACATGGTATTATAATGGTGCTCCATGCTCATCAAGCCATGTTCTCAATGTTCTTCTGGTTGGTGAAGATACCAGAGGAGATGAAATTTTAGAAGAAGATACAAGAGCCGATGCTGCAATCATTGTAAGTATAAATACTGACAATAAGCAGATAACACTTACTTCAATTCTTCGTGACACCTATGCGTATTGGGAAAATGTCCCGGGCGATGAAACTACAGGAGAATTCGGAAAAATCAACGGCGCAATGGCAATGGGCGGCATAGGCTGTTACATTAACTGCGTTGAAAAAATGTATAAGATTGATATTGATGATTATGTAATTGTTAATTTTGACAGCTTTGAGGGAATTGTTGATGAGCTTGGCGGTGTTGATATTGAAATAACATCTGCGGAGATTAACGAAATCAACAATCATCAGGAAAGATATGGTTATGTCACTATTGATAAATCTTTTGAGGGCAATAGCGGTGAAATGAGACTGACAGGTGAACAGGCTCTTGCTTACTGCAGAATAAGAAAGCTTGACAGTGACAATATGAGAGCAGATAGACAGAAAACCTGTCTGACTAAAATTTTTGATGGCGTGCGTGATGGTAATGCCGTTACACTTTTAAAGGTTGTCAACAAGCTGCTGCCATATGTAAAGACGGGCTTCAGTACAAATGAGATTATTTCAATTTCAAAATATGCATTGTCACAGGGATGGCTTAGCTATGATATTAAAATGACAAGTGTGCCGAATGCAAGAATCAATGGAAAGGGTGCAGGCGGTATATATTATGGTGCATGGTGCTGGAAGGCTGATTTTCCGCAGGATGCAAATTATTTGCAGACTCTGCTTTACGGCAGATCCTCTGTTGTTTTGGCAGAGAAGAGGGTTGACATACTTAAGTGTGAGCTTTACGGATTTTATAATGAAAGCTTAGTTCCCTGCTATGCGGTAATTTATAATAACAGCTATGGCGAAGCAACAACTTATGAATCTACAACAGAGGAAGATACACAGACAACAAACTAATATTTAGGCAATATAAAAGACACCGAAGATGAATTTTCTTCGGTGTCTTTTTGTATACAGTTATTTATTTGTAATAAGCTCTTTAATTATTCCGAATATTTCACGGAGTAAAAATACGTGCAGGATAGATAGTTTTGTTTTTGAGCTTTGAGGATTTGTTTTCAGACCGTATCTTTTACAAATCATTGCCGAGCGCAGTTGATGATACTCGCTTGTTGCTATTGCAGCAGATTTATCAAAACCAAGTTCGTTTATTATTTTTAAAGAAAAAGCAATATTTTCATCAGTAGTTGTTGATTTATCTTCTAAAATCAGTCTGCTTTTATCTATACCCTTTTCAAGTAAAAGCTTTTTCATACACTCAGCTTCACTCAGAGCCTCGTCTTTACCCTGACCGCCGCTTAATATTGCAATTGCCTTTGGATTTTTAATTAAAAAATCATAAGCAGTGTCAACTCTTTTAATAAGAGAAAGGCTTGGTCTGTCCCACTTTACACGACATCCCAGAATAATTATAACATTTTTATTTTCAGCTTTTGTTTTGCCTTTAAAATATATAATGCTCATAAGAGCTATAATTATGACTGTGCTTAAGACTGCCGCAGATAATAAAATCCACCATAATAGTTGATTTATTTTTTCGTATGTCAAACCTAAAATAGTAATATATATTCCGCCGAGAATACCTGCAATATTCCCGGCATTGAATACATCCTCAAAAACAGTCAGTGAAAATGCTGTAATTATTATAAGTCCGATAATGATAAGTGCAATTGTCATTATTTTGTAGGAACAATTTTGTCCTTGCCGCCCATATACATACGAAGTGCCTCAGGGATTAAGACAGAGCCGTCTGCCTGAAGATTGTTTTCCAGAAATGCAATAAGCATTCTTGGTGGTGCAACTACTGTATTGTTTAAGGTATGAGCAAGGTAGTTACCATCTTCACCCTTTACTCTGATTTTAAGTCTTCTTGCCTGTGCATCAGTAAGATTTGAGCAAGAGCCAACCTCAAAATATTTTTGCTGTCTTGGTGACCATGCCTCAACGTCAATGCTCTTAACCTTAAGGTCAGCAAGGTCACCTGAGCAGCACTCAAGTGTTCTTACAGGAATATCAAGAGAACGGAACAAATCAACAGTGTTTTGCCAGAGCTTATCAAACCACATTTTTGATTCCTCAGGCTTGCAGACAACTACCATTTCCTGTTTTTCAAACTGATGAATACGATAAACACCACGCTCCTCAATTCCGTGAGCACCCTTTTCTTTTCTGAAGCAAGGTGAGTATGAGGTGAGTGTTTTAGGAAGCTCGCTTTCAGGAGTGATTGTGTCAATGAACTTACCAATCATTGAATGCTCTGAAGTGCCGATAAGGTATAAATCCTCACCTTCTATTTTGTACATCATTGCATCCATTTCCTCAAAGCTCATAACACCGGTAACCACATTTGAACGGATCATAAATGGAGGAACTACATAAGTGAAACCACGGTCAATCATAAAATCACGTGCATAGCTGATAACTGCACTGTGCAATCTTGCAATATCACCCATTAAATAATAGAAGCCATTACCGGCAACTCTGCCTGCAGCCTCAAGGTCGATTCCGTCAAAGCGTTCCATAATATCTGTGTGGTATGGCACCTCAAAATCAGGAACAACAGGCTCACCATATTTCTGTACCTCAACATTTTCGCTGTCATCCTTACCAATCGGAACTGAATCCTCAATAATGTTTGGAATAGACATCATTATCTGGGTAACCTTTTCGTTAAGCTCTTTCTCTTTTGCTGCAAGCTCATCAAGCTCCTTCGCCTGAGCATTTACCTGCTCACGAATAGCCATACCCTCTTCCTTTTTGCCCTGACTCATCAGTGCTCCGATTTGCTTTGACAGTTTATTTCTGTTTGCACGCAGCTCGTCAGCTCTTGTCATTACTGAACGTCGTTCAGTATCAAGCTCAATTACTTCGTCAACTAGCGGAAGCTTCTTGTCCTGGAATTTCTTTTTTATGTTTTCTTTTACAATCTCGGGATTTTCCCTTACAAATTTAATATCTAACATTTTTATTCTCCTAACTTATTTGCAATTTCCTTTAAATCATCAACAGAATAGAACTCTATTTCAAGTGTGCCCTTTCCTCTGCCGTTATAAACCTTTACCTTTCTGCCAAGTACCTCTGTGAGAGACAATTCAACCTCGTCATAGAAGGAATCACGTCGTCTTGATGAAGGGCGAACCTTGTTCATATTTTCCTTTGTTTTGGATAAACGCTCAACATCTCTTACAGTGAGATTGTTTTTAACAATATTTTGTGATATTTCACATATCATCGCATCATTGTCAAATGCAAGCAAAGCACGTGCATGACCTGCTGAAATATCACCATTTCGGGTCATATCACGTACTTCAGGGGGTAATTTCAGCAATCTCAGTGCATTCGCAATAGCAGGACGTGACTTTCCAACTGAAACAGCAACATCCTCCTGAGTAAATCCGCACCTATCTATGAGTGCCTGGAGTCCCTCTGCTTCTTCAATCGGGTTTAAGTCCTCACGCTGTAAATTTTCAATTATTGCGATTTCCATCGTTTCTACATCACTGAGTTCTTTTATAACAACGGGAACTTCCTTTAATCCTGCTATTCTTGAAGCTCTCCAGCGTCTTTCACCCGCAACAAGCTGATAACCGCCTGTTGGTAAGGGTCTTACTAACAGGGGCTGCAGCACGCCGTGTTGAATTATACTGTCAGCAAGCTCCTGCAGAGCACCCTCATCAAATGTTTTTCTTGGCTGGTCTTTATTAGGAATAATTTCATTGATAGACAGGGTATTAGTAGCAACCATATTATCAACAGCATTTTCCATCATAAGAGCACTTAAGCCTTTACCAAGACCTGATTGTTTTTTTGCCATAGTATACCTCTCATTGTTTTTTCAGAAATTCATCAGTAAACTTTTTATACGCAAAGCTTGGCTTAGAGTATTTTTCATAATAAATTATAGGTTCACCAAAGCTTGGAGCCTCTGCCAGCTTAACACTTCTGGGGATTTTTGTCTTATAAGCTTTGTTTGGAAAAAAGTCGTCTACCTCATCCATAACCTGCTGATTAAGTTTTAATCTTGTATCGAACATTGTAAATAGCACACCCTCAAGCTCTAAATGTTCGTTATAGTGCTGTTTTACTGTTCTTACTGTTCCCAAAAGCTGACTTAGTCCTTCAAGTGCAAAGTATTCGCACTGCAAGGGGACAATAAGTGTATCGGATGCGGTTAATGCATTAAGACTGATTAAGCCTAAGCTTGGGGGACAATCTATAATAATATAGTCATAGTCCATAACAATAGGTGCTAAAGCTTTCTTTAATGCCTTGAATCTATTTTCATTCTCCGCAAGCTCAATTTCTGCTCCTGCAAGATCCATATCTGCAGGAAGAACGGACAAATTTTTGTATTTTGTTTTGATTATAGCATCTTTTACGGATACGTCATTTATAAGCACATCATAGGATGATGCTTCAATCTGTGATTTATCAATTCCAACACCACTGGTTGAATTGCCTTGAGGATCACAATCAACTAACAGTGTATTTTTACCTTTATGACCTAAGCAAGCAGCAAAGCTGACACAAGTTGTAGTTTTGCCGACTCCGCCTTTCTGATTAAATATTGATACTGTTTTTCCCATATAGCACCTCCATAGCAATAATTATACATCATATTGATAGGGTGTTCAAGTGTTTCACGTGAAACACTTGAATTATTTTTCAAAAATTGTGGTATGATTGTTGTTACACTCTATATATAGATGTTTCACGTGAAACATCTATGTTTAACATAAATAATCAATGTATAGCATAAATATATGAAAATATTTATAATAAACAAAGTTTATATGAAAATCTATATGTAGTGGTAAGTTTCACATGTAACACAATTGAATTAAGTCATAAAAGCAGAAAAAACGAGCTTGCGCCCGTTTTTTCCACGTGATGAAAAGAGGAGAATATGTTAAAACGGTTTCCCGTTTTAAGCGGATTTAGTGCACTTCTGTGCATTTTTTGGTATTCTTACCATAAATTCGATATAGTCTTCTGTTTCCGTTTTATTCGATTTTGCATCTATTCCTGAATCCTTCATAGCCTGAATGGCTTTGTTGAAGGTATTAACAAATATTCTTACATCCTTAAAAACTCTGTTAGTATTGTGACGTGGTTTTACTCTTGTATCGAGCATATCTGCTATGTAGGCTTCTGTCTGCTCAACATTAAGATGCTTTTCTGTGATTGCTTTAAGGGTTGTCCAGATTTGTTTTTCACTTTCAAGCTTTAACAAGGCTCTTGCGTGACGTTCTGTTAATCCCTCTTTTTCGATAAAATACCGCACATCAACAGGTAATCTGAGTAATCTCAGCTTATTTGACAGTGAGGATTGACTTTTTCCCAGCTTTTTTGCTATTTGCTCCTGTGTTAATCCAAAATGACTCATTAATTGACTGATTGCCTGAGCTTCCTCAAAGAAGGCAAGATCACTTCTCTGTATATTTTCAAGAATTGAAAAGACTGCGCTTGCTTCATAGTCACAATCAATTATTACACAAGGAACAGTCTGAAGATTTGCAAGTATAGATGCTCTTAGTCTTCGTTCACCTGCAACAATTTCGAAATAATCGCTGTTATTGATTTGCCTGCATATAAGTGGCTGTAAAACGCCGTTTTCTTTTATTGAGTCTGCCAGAGAGAGCATGTCCTCACTTTTAAACTGTTTTCTCGGTTGATAGGGATTTGGCAGTATTTTTTCAGTAGGCACCTGAACAATCTGTTGCATCAGCTCATCTCCTTGTCTATACTATACCATATTGTTTAACAGAAAAAAAGGATTTCTCATAGTGAGAAATCCTTTGACTTCGACATATATCTGCTGCTTTAAAGGGGTTTGGTATCAATTTTTTTAGACTTTCGAGGATACTTTGTCGGTGTTTGCGATATTTTTCTGATTATAATAATTGACCTTTTATCACCATTTGAAAGGGTAAATTCAGCAAACTTTGCCAGCTCACCGCCCAATACCTCAATTGCATGAGCAGCCTGTTCCAATTCTTCTTTACCGCTTGCACCTTTCATTGCGATAAACAGTCCGCCAACCTTTACAAGAGGAAGACAGTATTCGCAAAGCACATTAAGCTGAGCAACAGCGCGTGCCGTTGCAAAGTCATATTTTTCACGGAATTCATTATTTCTGCCAAGCTCTTCGGCACGTGAATGCTTTGTTTCAGCAATCAGTCCTGTATTATGTAATACATCCTTTATAAAGACAAGCTTTTTTCTTATGCTGTCAACAAAGGTGACATTAATGTCCGGATTAGCAAAAAGCAACGGCAGACCGGGGAAGCCTGCACCGCTTCCGACATCGATTAATGACTGTCCCTTATGTAGTTTCACATATTTTAATACATACAAGCTGTCAACAAAGTGTTTAATAACAATTTCGTCAGGTTCGGTTATAGCGGTCAAATTAACGTGTCTGTTCCAATTAACAAGGTAGTCGGCATACTGGTCAAATCTATCCAATCCATATTCGCCGATATCAATACCGAGTTTATCAATTTCACCCTTTAAAAGATCATAGTCTATCATAAGCTCTCCAATATGATGTTGAGTGCAGCAATGTCAGCAGGGTTAACACCGCTGATTCTGCTTGCCTGTCCCAGGTTTTCAGGTCTTATTTTGCTTAGCTTTTCAACAGCCTCAAGTCTTAAGCCCTTCAGTTTGCTGTAGTCAATAGTTTCAGGAATTTTTTTGTTTTCGATTCTGCGCATTTCCTTAATTTGCTGTTCCTGCCGTTTGATATAACCCTCATACTTAACGGCAATTTCAACCTGTTCAAAAACCTCGCGGGGAAGATTTGGTCTTGTATCATCAAGCTCAGTTAAATCACTATACTTAATTTGGGGGCGTTTGATTAATTCAATCATTTTGCAGCCGCGCTGCAGGGGAGCAGTACCACATTTAATAAGAATTTGCTGAAGTTTATCAGTCAGAGGAATAGACTTTTCTTTTATTCTGTTTAACTCCTCATTGATACACTTCTCCTTATATACAAATTTATCATATCTTGACTGAGAAATCAAGCCTATTTTATAACCGATTGGAGTTAAACGTATATCTGCATTATCCTGACGCAGTACAAGGCGGTATTCACTTCGGCTTGTCATCATTCTGTATGGATCGGTGCAGCCTTTAGTAACAAGGTCATCAATCAGAGTTCCGATATAAGAGCCTCCCCGGTCTAAAATGATTGGCTCTTCACCTTTGATTTTGAGAGCGGCATTAATGCCTGCAATCAAGCCCTGTGCTGCAGCCTCTTCATATCCGCTTGAGCCGTTAAACTGACCCGCACCATATAAACCGTCAATGTCATTAAACTCAAGAGTAGCTTTCAGAGCGGTAGGGTCAACACAGTCGTATTCAATTGCATATGCAGTTCTCATAACCTGTGCGTTTTCAAGACCGGGAATGGTGTGAATGAAATCAAGCTGAACATCCTCGGGAAGCGAAGATGATAAGCCTTGTAAATACATTTCCTCAGTGTTGAGTCCACAAGGCTCAATAAAAAGCTGATGGCGTTCCTTGTCGGAAAAGCGTACGATTTTATCTTCAAATGAAGGGCAGTATCTTGGTCCTTTACCTTCAATTTTTCCTGAATACATAGGACTTCTGTGTAAATTATCAAGAATAATCTGCTTTGTTTTATCGTTTGTGTATGTAATATGGCAGCAAACCTTGTTTTCCGGTAGTGTTTCGGTGTCGAAGCTGAAAGGAACAGTTTCCTCATCTCCATACTGAACATCCATTTTTGAAAAGTCAATTGACTGCCTGTTAACTCTGGAAGGAGTACCGGTCTTAAACCTTCTGAGCGGAATGTTTAATTTTTTCAGTGCAGCAGCAAGCTCTGTTGACGGGAACATACCGTCAGGACCGCTTTCGTATGAAACATCACCGATGTAAACCCTTCCGCCTAAGAAGGTGCCTGTGGCGATTATAACAGCTTTACAGGTGAACAATGCTTCAAGCTTTGTTTTAACCTGCCATAGACCATCAGCATTTTTTACAATATCAATTATTTCACCCTGTCTGATATCAAGATTTTCCTGCAGCTCTAAGGTGTGCTTCATTCCTGCAGAATACTCACGCCTGTCGATTTGTGCACGCAGCGAGTGTACAGCAGGCCCCTTTCCCAAATTCAGCATTCGGGATTGGAGTGAGTATTTGTCTGCCGCCTTACCCATTTCTCCGCCAAGTGCATCAATTTCTCTTACAAGGTGACCTTTTGATGTGCCTCCGATAGAAGGGTTGCACGGCATATTGCCTACCCAATCAAGATTAATTGTGAAAACAGCAGTTTTACATCCAAGTCTTGCAGCAGCAAGGCATGCCTCAATACCTGCATGACCTGCACCTATAACTATTACATCATATTGTCCTGCAAAATATTCCATAGAAGATCCTTCATTTCTGATAATAATGTTTAGATAATCACTATTTGCCCACACAGAAGTTAGCAAATATATTGTTCACAACCTCTTCGGTTGCTTTTTTTCCTGTTAATGTTAAAAGCTCGTCAATTGCACTGTCAATCATAACATTGATTGCATCATAGGTAATACCGATTTCTGCACCCTCACGTGCTTCGGTAATGAAGTTCAGTGCGTTTTGTACACAAAGCTTTTGACGTTTGTTAGCCAAAATCGGCTGAGAAGTATCAATATTTCCCACGCCCAACAGCTCTTTTACTTCTTTTGATAACTGTTCTGCACCGTCATTGTTTTTGGCAGAAATGAAAATGATATGTTCAAAATTACTTCTTATTTTTTCTATTTCAATTTTCTGTTCTAAATCGGTTTTGTTAATAATTGCAACACACGGCTTGTTTTTACAATTATCAATCAGCATTTTATCTTCTGCACTAAGCATTTCGGCACCGTCGAATACAGCAAGCACAAGTGAAGCGGTATCGATTTTCTCAATTGCCTTTTGAATACCGATTGCTTCAACAATATCATCACTTTGATGTATTCCGGCTGTGTCACTAAGGTGAAGAATTATGTTGTCAAGTCTTACAGAATTTTCAACAATGTCACGGGTTGTACCCTTTATATGTGTAACAATGCTTTTTTCTTTGCCTGACAGCATATTCATAAGTGTGGATTTTCCTACATTCGGTTTGCCGACTATTGCAGTATCAACACCCTCTGTCATAGCTGAGCCATTTTCATAATTTTTAATAAGTGATGTTAAATAGTTTTCGGTATCCTGAAGAGTATTTAACAGTGTATCCTCTTCAAGCTCGGGGATTTCCTCATCAGGGTAATCAACCCACGCTGCCATTAAAGCACTGCAGTCAATAAGCTTATCGAGTACCGTTGAAATTTTATTGCTCAAAGAGCCTTGAAGTAAATTAAAGGATGCCTTTGCAGCCTCCTGTCCTTGTGCTGTTATTAGTGAAGCGACTGCTTCTGCCTGAGTGAGATCTATTTTTCCATTTAAAAAGGCACGTTTTGTAAACTCGCCGGGCTCGGCAGGACGGGCACCTGCATTGAATACAGCCTCCAGGGTTTTTTCAACAATAAAAATTCCGCCGTGCACAGATAATTCTACAACATCCTCACCTGTGTAGCTTTTAGGGTTTCTGAAAACAAGGGCAATTGCATTGTCAAAGCTTGTATTTTGATAGTAAACATTTCCGAATTTTGCAGTATAGCCTTTAATCTCTGCAAGGGATGTGCCGTCAAGTGCTTTAAAAACATTGTCTGCAACAGAAATTGCAGCATCACCGCTGATTCTGATAACACCGATTCCTGCAACGCTGTTACCTGTTGCAATTGCAGCAATAGTATCTGACATAACAATTACCTCCATAATAAATTAATAATTGCAAAAAACAGCTAAGGATTAACTTAGCTGTTTTAATACGCATATTATGAAAAATCTTTTAGTCCTTATTAACCTCTATTTTTCCGAATTTCGGAATATCTGCACGGTCAACTCTCTTTTCACGGTTTGGATCTGCAGCAACAGGAGCTTTAGGAGCTCGGTTGTTTCTTCTGTGACCACCGTTATCTCTGACACCGCCGACCGGTTCAATAAGAACTCGTCTGTCCACACCTGAGCCTACTGAGCGTGATGTAACACCCTCGATTTCCTGAACTGTAGTGTGAATGATTCTTCTTTCATATGGATTCATTGGTTCAAATCCATATCTTCTGCCTGTTTTTAAAACATAATTAGCATTTTTTTCTGCCAATGCTTTGAGAGTTTTTTCTCTCTTATCGCGATAGTTGCCAACATTTACAATAACTCTTACATAAGTGTCGGTAGTGCGCTTAATAGCCAGGCTTATTAAATATTGAATTGCATCAAGTGTTTCACCGCGGTGACCAATGATGATGCCAATGCTTTCGGTCTGAATATCAATTTCAACCACATCATTGTTTAACGCAGCTTCAATTTTTGCATCGTCAATCTTAAAGCCGTCAAGTATGGTTTTAAGATAGCTTGTTACATAGTCTAAATCTATATTGATAGAACTATCGAGCTTGTACTCCTGATGTGCCTTTTTGGGCTTCATTTCCTGAACAGGTTTAGCTTTTTTAGCCTTTTGTTTTTCCTTTTCCTGCTCTTCAAATGACTTGTTGTATAATGGAACACGTTTGTCGTTTGGCTTTCTTGGAGCCTTGTGGTTAGCAGTTTTTCTTTCTTTTCTGTTATCCTCAAAGCTTGCTTTAACCTGAGCATCGCTGCCGCCGAATAAACCAAGAACTTTTTTCTTAGGCATAGCAACAATTTCAATCTTAACATCCGCCGTAATTGGTGCATTAAGACCTGCTTTTGCAGCAAGAGTTGCTTCCTCGATAGTTTTACCGGTACCGATAAATTCCTTTATCATATATTCCTCCGATAATTATTTGATTTTCTTAACATTTTCCTCACGAGAACGACGTTCAATAGTATTTTCAACCATTAATCTTGCTTGTGTCTTTCTTGGCGGATATTGTTTGAAAATAAAGATTTGCTGCAATATTGCAACAAGGTTTGAAATAATCCAGTAGAAACCTACGGCAGCAGTTACCTTAAATGAAATATAGAATGAGAAGAAAGGCATCATCAGCATCATCAGCATCATCTGTGTTGCCTGCTGACCTGCTGCAGGATTATTTTTCTTTTGAATAAATGTGGATATTAAGCTTGAACCTAATGATGTTACAAGAC
>JAIDEF010000108.1 GCA_029054965.1 Eubacterium sp. | reverse complement strand
TATTTATATATAGTACGCAACTATCACCAATTTTAGATATGCGATGATGCTGGAGGTTGCACTACTAACCCAAGTGGTAATTTCAGCGGAGTATGTCCGATTTTAAACCGGGCGACATTCACCGATAGGTAACTATGCAGTCAGTGACTTGCGAACACTGATTTTATGCGTGTTTTTCTCTGCCCGAATGAAATTTAATCATTCGGTTTAATTTAAAGGGAAGGTTGAAACACGGGGGAGCGTGGTGAAAATATCGGAGCTCGCACCATAATTTTTCAGGAGGAAATAACATGGCAGCAAGTAAAGTCAAAATTCGAATCAGACTCAAGGGCTATGATCACAGCTTAGTTGATCAGGCAGCAGAGAAGATTGTTGAAACAGCTAAGAGAACCGGCGCTCAGGTTAGCGGTCCGATTCCACTTCCAACAGAGATTGAGAAGGTAACAATTCTTCGTGCTGTTCATAAGTACAAGGACAGCCGTGAGCAGTTCGAACAGAGAACACACAAAAGACTCATCGACATTCTCAGACCATCAAACAAAACTGTTGAGGCTCTGACAAGTCTTGAGCTCCCAGCCGGTGTAGAGATTGAAATCAAGCTCTAATTGAGGCTGAGGTCATGTTGGGTGTAAATCCCAACCAATAACCAAAGGAGGAAATAAAGTTATGAAAAAAGGTCTTATCGGCAAGAAAATCGGCATGACACAGATTTTCGACGAGACTGGCAAGGTTATTCCGGTAACAGTTGTTGAAGCTGGTCCTTGTGCAGTAACACAGGTTAAGACAATGGAGAACGACGGCTACGAAGCAATCCAGGTTGGCTTTGGTGATATGAAAGTATCAAGAGTTAACAAGCCAATGAAGGGTCACTTCGACAAGGCTGATGTAGCTCCTAAGAAAACACTCAAAGAGTTCCGTCTTGACAGCATCGAGGGTATCGAGGTTGGCAGCATCATCAAGGCTGACATTTTCGAGGTTGGCGAAATTGTTGATGTTAAGGGAACAAGCAAGGGTCACGGTACTGCAGGCGCAATCAAGCGCTGGAACTTCTCAAGATTGAGAATGACTCACGGTACAGGTCCTAACCACCGTCACGCAGGCTCACTTGGTGCTTGCTCAAGCCCTTCAAGAGTATTTAAGGGTAAGAAGATGGCTGGTCACTATGGTCACGAAACAGTAACAGTTCAGAACTTGACAGTTGCTAAGGTTGATGCTGAAAACAACCTTATCGCAATCAAGGGTGCAATCCCGGGTCCTAAGGGCGGAATTGTTGTAATTGCAGACGCAGTTAAAGCTTAACGAAAGGAGAGATAAAAATGGCACAGGTTCAGGTTTATAACCAGGAAGGTAAGAAAACTTCAAAATTAGAACTTGCAGATTCAGTATTCGGCATTGAGCCAAATGCTAATGCAATGCATCTTGCTGTTGTTAGCTATCTTGCTAATCAGCGCCAGGGCACACAGTCAACTCTCACTCGTTCAGAAGTAAGCGGTGGCGGTGCAAAGCCTTGGAGACAGAAGGGTACAGGCCGTGCAAGACAGGGTTCAACTCGCAGCCCACAGTGGACACACGGTGGTATTGCTCTTGGTCCAAAGCCAAGAAAATATAAGGTAAACCTTAATAAGAAAGTTAAGAGACTTGCTATGAAGTCTGCACTTTCAACAAAGGTTGCTGCTGAAGAAATGATGGTAATCAACAAGGTTGAGCTTGAGGCAATCAAGACAAAGGCTATGGTTGAGATGCTCACAAAGCTTAAGGCAGCTAAGAAAACTCTTATCGTTACTGCTGAGAGCGATGAGAAGATTTATAAGAGTGCTCGTAACATTGAGGGCGTTAAGGTTGTTACAGTAAATACACTTTGTGTTTATGACATTCTTAACTGCGATTCATTCGTAGTTCTCAAGGACGCAGCAAAGAAAATTGAGGAGGTATACGCATAATGAAAACTGCTCAGGATATCATTCTTAAGCCAATCATCACTGAGGAATCAATGATGGGCATTATGGTTAAGAAGTATACTTTCAAGGTTGCTAAGGACGCTAACAAGATTGAGATTGCTAAGGCAATTGAAACTGTTTTCCCTGGCACAAAGGTTGCTAAGGTTAACACAATCAATGTTCGCGGCAGACAGCGCCGTCAGGGTATGAATGTTGGCTACACTCCATCTTGGAAAAAGGCTATCGTAACCCTTACAGAAGATTCAAAGGAAATTGAGTTCTTCAACGATATGATGTAATCAATCCCTATATATAATAGTATAGAGCAAATTATTTCGGATGATGAGGTATGAAAGGTGCCATCCTTTCGCAAAGTTATCCGGAAAGGAGAAAAGAAATGGCAATTAAGAATTACAAGCCGACCACTCCTTCAAGGAGAAATATGTCAGTAACTGATTATTCTTCTCTCTCTAAGGTTGCTCCTGAAAGATCTTTGCTTGAGCCACTCAGCAAAAAATCAGGCCGTAACTCTTACGGAAGAATTACAGTTCGTCATCGTGGCGGCGGAAACAGAAGAAAGTATCGTATAATTGATTTCAAAAGAAACAAGTTCGATATTCCTGCTACTGTTAAAACAATCGAATATGATCCAAACAGAAGCGCACATATCGCTCTCATCCAGTATGAGGATGGCGTAAAGAGCTACATCACAGCTCCTGAGGGTCTTAAGGTTGGCGACACAGTAATGTCAGGTCCAAACGCAGACATCGTTGCAGGTAATGCACTTGCATTAAAGGATATGCCTGTTGGTACAATCGTACACAACGTAGAGCTTTATCCGGGCAATGGTGCTCAGCTTGCTCGTTCAGCAGGTAACAGTGCTCAGTTAATGGCTCTTGAGGGTGCATATGCACTTCTCAGATTACCTTCAGGCGAGTTAAGAAATGTACCAAGAGATTGTATGGCAACAGTTGGTGTTGTTGGCAACACTGACCACGCTAACGTTAAAATCGGTAAAGCAGGCCGTAAGCGCAATATGGGTTGGAGACCTACAGTCCGCGGTTCTGTAATGAACCCGAATGACCATCCACACGGTGGTGGTGAAGGTAAGTCACCTATCGGTCGTCCAGGTCCTTGCACACCTTGGGGCAAGCCTGCTCTTGGTTATAAGACACGTAACAAGAAGAAGGCATCTAATAAGATGATCGTTCGCCGTCGTAACGGTAAGTAAGAAGAAAGGAGAAGATTAAATGAGTAGAAGTACTAAAAAAGGACCTTATGTAGAAGAAAGTCTTTACAAAAAGGTTGAAGCTCTTAATGCTTCAGGCGACAAGCAGGTTATCAAGACCTGGTCAAGAAGTTCAACAATCTTCCCTGAATTCGTAGGACACACTTTTGCTGTTCATGACGGAAGAAAGCATGTTCCTGTATATGTTACAGAGGATATGGTTGGACACAAGCTTGGTGAATTTGCACCAACAAGAACATTCAGAGGCCATGCAGGCTCTAAGACATCTAAGTAATCGAAAGGAGAAATATTATGGAAGCAACAGCTAAAGCAACCTACGTCCGTATCTCTCCCAGAAAGGTGCAGATTGTTCTTGATTTAATCAGAAACCAGCCTGTTGATAAGGCTATGGCTATTCTTCAGTACACACCAAAAGCTGCTTGTGAGCCTGTTAGAAAGGTTCTTAAATCAGCAATGGCTAACGCTGAAAACAATAACAATATGGACGTATCAAGATTAGTAGTAAGCTACTGCAATGCAACTGCAGGACCAACTCTCAAGAGAATCCAGGCAAGAGCACAGGGCAGAGCATACAGAATTAACAAGAGAACATCACACATCACCATTACCGTTAAGGAAATGGAAGACTAAGCGAGGAGGAAAAGTTAAATGGGACAGAAATGTAATCCAACCGGTTTAAGAATCGGCGTTATTAAAAACTGGGACTCTCGCTGGTATGCAAAGAAGGGTGAGTTCGGTGATACACTTGTTGAAGATTACAATCTTCGTAAGTATTTACTGAAAACCCTCTACGGCGCAGGTGTTCCAAAGGTAGAAATCGAAAGAGATGCAAAGAGAGTAAGAATCAACATCCACTGTGCAAAGCCGGGTATGGTTATCGGTAAGCAGGGTGCAGAGATTGAAAAGCTTAAGACTCTTTGTGCTAAGAAGCTCGGCAAGGATGCAAACGAGGTTTTCATCAACATCGTTGAAATCAAGCAGCCGGACTTAAATGCAACACTCGTTGCACAGAGCGTTGCTCAGCAGCTTGAAAGACGTGTATCTTTCAGAAGAGCTGTTAAGGGCGCTATCAGAAATACTATGAGACTTGGTGCTCGCGGTATTAAGATTATGGTTTCAGGTAGAATCGGCGGTGCTGAAATCGCTCGTTCAGAAACATATAAGGAAGGTACAATCCCGCTTCAGACAATCCGTGCTGATATTGATTACGGATTTGCAGAGGCTAACACAACTTATGGTAAGATTGGTGTTAAGACTTGGATTTACCAGGGTGAGGTTCTTCGTGAATCACGCAACAACAATAAGAGAAGGTCAAATCGCAGGGAAGGAGGAAAAAGATAATGCTTTTACCAAAGCGTGTTAAACACAGAAAGCAGCACAGAGGTCGTATGACCGGTGTGGCTACAAGAGGTAATAAGGTTACTTACGGTGAGTTTGGTCTTATGACTACTGAGCCGGCATGGATTACAGCAGCACAGATTGAAGCTGCCCGTATTGCTATGACACGTTACACAAAGCGTGGCGGTAAAGTATGGATCAAAATTTTCCCTGATAAGCCTATTACAGCAAGACCAGCCGACACCCGTATGGGTAAAGGTAAAGGTAACGTTGACTACTGGGTAGCAGTAGTTAAGCCGGGCAGAGTTATGTTTGAGCTCGGCGGTGTAAGCGAGGAGGTAGCACGTGAGGCTATGAGACTTGCTGCAAACAAGCTTCCTGTTAAATGTAAGTTTGTTAAGAAAGAAGAAGAGGGAGGCGAGCAGTAATGAAAGCATCAGAAATTAAAGCGTTATCAGCAGATCAGAGAGCTAAGAAACTTGCAGAGCTTAAAGAAGAGCTTTTCAACCTTCATTTCCAGCAGGCAATCAATCAGCTCGACAACCCTATGAGAATTAAAGCTGTCAAGAAAGATATCGCTCGCATCAAGACTGTTGAGAGAGAAATCGAACTTGATAAGGCTAATTCTTAAGAAGGAGGTAACTAATAATGGAAAGAAACCTCAGAAAAACAAGAGTAGGTATTGTTACAAGTGACAAGATGGACAAAACTGTTGTAGTTACAATCAAGGACAAAGTTCGTCATCCACTTTACAATAAGATTGTTAATCGTACTGTTAAGTACAAAGCACACGACGAGGATAACACCTGCGGTGTAGGTGACAAGGTTCAGATTATGGAATGTCGTCCTATGAGCAAGGATAAGAGATGGCGTGTGGTTGAAATCATCGAAAAGGCAAAATAATCGTTACGATTTGCGTCTTTTAATAATTTAGTCAATTATGAAATAATAACTGCAACTTAGCAAAGTGTTATTTTGCAGTACGAAGGAGGAAAATGCTGTGATACAACAGGAAAGTCGTCTTAAAGTTGCTGACAACACAGGCGCTAAAGAGCTTCTCTGCATCAGAGTTCTCGGCGGTTCAGGCAGAAGATATGCAAATATCGGTGACGTTATCGTAGCTTCAGTCAAGAAAGCAGCTCCTGGTGGCATTGTTAAAAAGGGCGAAGTTGTTAAAGCAGTCATCGTTCGTACAACTAAAGGTGTACGTCGTGACGACGGTCAGTATATCCGTTTTGACGAGAATGCTGCCGTAATTATTAGAGAGGATAAGACTCCTCGCGGTACTCGTATTTTTGGACCAGTAGCTCGTGAGCTGCGTGAGAAAGATTATATGAAAATACTTTCTCTTGCTCCGGAAGTACTTTAATGGAGGTGCAAGGATATGAGTAAAATGTTTGTTAAAACCGGTGATACCGTTATGGTTCTCAGCGGTAAGTCAAAGGGTGTAAAGGGCGAAGTAGTTGCTGTAAGTCCAAAAGAGGGCAAGGTTATCGTTAAGAAGGTTAACGTTGTTACAAAGCACGTTAAACCTCGTAAGATGGGTGAGCCTGGTGGCCTTATTGAAACTGAGTCAGCACTTTATGCATCAAAAGTTCAGTTAGTATGTCCAAAATGCGGCGAGGCAACACGTGTTGGCCGTAAGGATGGAAACCGCGTTTGCAAGAAATGCGGCAACGAGTTTTAAGAAAGGGAGGAACATAACAAATGGCAGCAGCTTTAAAGGAAACTTATAAGAGCGAGATTGCGCCTGCACTGATGAAAAAGTTTGAGTACAAATCTGTTATGCAAATCCCAAAGCTTGACAAGGTTGTAATCAACGTTGGTTGCGGTGAAGCTCGTGAAAATTCAAAGGTAGTAGACGCTATCATCAGAGATCTGCAGATAATTACAGGTCAGCGTCCGGTAATATGTCGTGCTAAGAAGTCAGTAGCTAACTTCAAGCTCCGTGAGGGTATGCCAATCGGTGTTAAGGTTACACTTCGCGGTGACAGAATGTATGAATTCCTTGAGAGATTTTTCAATCTCGCACTTCCAAGAGTTCGTGACTTCAGAGGTATTAATCCTAACTCATTTGACGGCCGTGGTAACTATGCTATGGGTGTTAAGGAGCAGTTAATTTTCCCTGAAATCGAATATGATAAAATCGATACTGTTCGCGGTATGGATATTCTTATGGTAACAACAGCAAACACAGACGAAGAGGCTCGTGAGTTATTAAAGCTTATGGGTGCTCCATTTGCAGAGTAAGGAGGGATTATCGTGGCAAAGACATCTATGAAAGTTAAGGCAGCTAAGCCTGCTAAGTATTCAACAAGAGCTTATAACAGATGCAAAATCTGCGGTAGACCTCATGCTTACCTTCGTAAGTACGGCGTTTGCAGAATTTGCTTCAGAGAGCTTGCTCATAAGGGCGAAATCCCTGGCGTAAAGAAATCATCTTGGTAAGAATCGAGAATTGCTAATCTAATAAGGAGGAAATATCAATGCATATTACAGATCCAATCGCTGATATGCTTACAAGAATTCGTAACGCAAATTCAGCAAAGCACGATACAGTAGATATTCCTGCGTCAAACATGAAGAAGGCAATCGCTCAGATTCTTGTTGATGAAGGTTATATCAGAAATTTCAAAGTAGTAGAAGACGGCAAGCAGGGTGTTATTCGTGTAACACTTAAGTATGGCGAGGGTAAGAGCCAGGTTATCACTGGTCTCCGCCGTGTATCAAAGCCAGGTCTTCGTATGTATTCAAATGTTGAGGATATGCCTAAGGTAATGAAGGGACTTGGTATTGCTATCATCTCTACTTCAAAGGGCATTATGACAGACAGAGAAGCTCGCAAACAAAATGTTGGTGGCGAAGTTTTAGCATTCATTTGGTAAGGAGGTACAGTCAGGATGTCAAGAATTGGTTTAAAGCCTATTACAATTCCTGCTGGTGTTGATGTAACAATCGACAATAACACTGTTACCGTTAAGGGTCCAAATGGTACTCTTTCAATGGATGCTCATCCAAATATGGCTATCAGTGTTGAAGGCAGCGAAATCATCGTTAGCAGACCTAACGATCAGAAAGAAAACAGATCACTTCACGGTTTAACCCGTACATTAGTTGCTAATATGGTAACAGGTGTAACAGAGGGCTTTAAGAAAAACCTTGAGGTTAACGGTGTTGGTTACAGAGTTCAGATGCAGGGTAATTCACTTGTAATGAACCTCGGTTTCTCACATCAGGTTATTATGGAAGCTCCGGAAGGCATTAAGGTTGAATGCCCATCAGCTAACGCTATTGTAATCAGCGGTGCTGATAAGCAGAAGGTTGGTCAGTTCGCAGCTCAGGTTCGTGAAAAGAGACCACCGGAGCCTTATAAGGGCAAGGGCATCAAGTATGCTGAAGAGCATATCCGCCGTAAAGAAGGAAAAGCAGGTAAGAAATAAGGGAAGGAGTGAAATACTATGGTTTCAAGACAGGATGCCAATAAGGCAAGACAGAAGCGCCACACAAGAGTACGTGGTAAAATCAGCGGTACTGCTGAATGTCCAAGACTTAACGTATATCGCTCTCTCAGCAATATTTACGTGCAGTTGATTGATGATGTTGCAGGTGTAACAATCGCTTCAGCATCAACAGTTGAAAAGGACTTCGCTCAGTATGGCGGTAATATTGAGGCAGCTAAGGCTGTCGGTAAGACATTAGCAGACAGAGCCAAGGCAAAGGGCGTTGAAGAATGCGTATTTGACCGCGGCGGTTACGTATATCACGGTCGTGTGGCAGCAGTTGCTGACGGCGCTCGTGAAGGCGGACTGAAGTTCTAACGAAGGAGGGTAATTTTTATGGCAAAGATTGACGTATCTTCAATGGAACTTGAAGAAAGAGTAGTAGCTATCAACCGTGTATCTAAGACTGTAAAGGGTGGTAGAATTTTCAAATTCTCAGCTCTTGTAGTTGTTGGTGATGGCAATGGTCTTGTAGGTTTCGGTATCGGTAAGTCCGGCGAAGTTCCGGATGCTATCCGTAAGGGAATCGAAGACGCAAAGAAAAATGTAGTTAAGGTTGCTCTTAGAGGTACAACAATTCCTCACGAGATTAAGGGTAAGTTTGGTGCTGGTGAAGTTTTACTTATGCCTGCTCCAAAGGGTACCGGTGTTATTGCTGGTGGTCCTGTTCGTGCTGTTGTTGAAACAGTTGGTATCAAGGATATCAGAACTAAGGCTATCCGTTCTAACAATCCTTACAATGTTGTAAGAGCAGCTATCAATGGTTTAAGTCAGCTTCGTACTGCTGATGAGGTTGCTGCAATTCGCGGCAAGTCAACCAAGGAAATTTTAGGTTAAGGAGGGTGGAACAATGGCAGACATTAAAATCAAGCTCACAAAGAGCTTAATTGGCAGCAAAGCAGACCAGATTGCCACCGCCCACTCACTTGGTCTTCGTAAAATCGGCAACGTAACAGTTCAGCCGGACAACGCACAGACACAGGGTAAGCTTGCAAAGATTGCTCACCTTGTAACTGTTGTAGAAGAATAAGGGGAGGTGCAGATATGAAATTACATGAACTTTCTCCTGCTGAGGGCTCTAAAAAGAGCGTAAAGAGAATAGGCAGAGGTACTGCTTCAGGTCAGGGTAAGACTGCAGGTAAGGGTCAGAAGGGTCAGAAGTCCCGTTCAGGCTACAGCAGACGTCCTGGTTTCGAGGGTGGTCAGATGCCACTTCAGAGACGAGTTCCTAAGAGAGGATTTAACAACATCTTCGCTACTGAGTATGCGGTTGTAAATGTTTCAACTCTTAATGATAGATTTGAAGACGGTGCAACAGTAGATGCACAGAGCCTTGTTGAAGCAGGTGTTATCAAAAAGACACTTGACGGAATTAAGGTTCTCGGCAAAGGCGAAATCACAAAGGCTCTTACCGTTAAGGTAACTGCTATCAGTGAGTCAGCTAAAGCTAAGATTGAAGCTGCAGGTGGCAAGGTGGAGGTGCTCTAAATGATTAAAACCATCGTAAATGCATGGAAGGTAGCAGAGATTCGTAAGAAACTGTTATTTACAGCATTTATCATTCTCGTTTTTAGAATCGGTTCAGTCATTCCGGTACCATTTCTTAACATTGTTGATGAAATCAGTGTCGGTAAGGGAAACACAATCCTCACATATTTAAGCTTGATGACAGGTAGTGCATTCACATACGGAACTATTTTCGCTATGTCAATCACTCCTTACATCAATGCATCAATTATTATGCAGCTTTTAGCAGTTGCAATTCCTGCACTTGAAAGATTGCAGAAGGAAGGCGAAGAGGGCAGAAAGAAGATTGCTTCTATTACTCGTTTTGTAACAGTTGGTCTTGGTATTCTTCAGTCACTTGCTTATTTCTTCTATCTTCGTGCAAACAATTATCTTATGATGGATGCTAACGGTGATGCTTTCACAGGCTTTGCAGCAGTGTTCCAGGCAGTCGTTATCATCGCAGTGTTAACAGCAGGCACAGCAGTTATAATGTGGCTCGGTGAGCAGATTACAATCAGCGGTATCGGTAATGGTATTTCAATTATCCTTTTCGCTGGTATCGTGTCAAGATTCCCGACTCTCATTAAGCAGCTCTTCCAGTATCTGGATACAGGCCGTGTTGTTTACAGATTCCTTGTTCCATTGGTAATCGTTGTATTCGTACTGATGATTGCTTATATAGTATTTATGGACAATTCAGAGAGAAGGCTTCCAATCAGCTACGCTAAGCGTGTAGTTGGAAGAAAGATGATGGGCGGACAGTCAACACATATGCCTGTTAAGGTTAATATGTCAGGCGTACTTCCTGTAATCTTTGCTTCATCAATCCTTTCTCTTCCTGCAACAGTGCAGATGTTTATTGATAAATCAAAATACGCAGGCACATTTTGGGAAAAGTTCTTTAATGCTTTTCAGGGTGATTCTTGGGTATATGCAATTTTATACTTCCTGCTTATCATCTTCTTTGCTTATTTCTACAGTACAATCCAGTACAACCCGATTGAAATGGCAAACAACTTAAGAAAGAACAATGGTGCTATTCCGGGTATCCGCCCAGGTAAGCCGACATCTGATTATATTTTAAGAGTATTATCAAGATTAACACTTATCGGTGCTTTGATGCTTTCTGTAATCGCACTGTTCCCAATCGTTTATTCACTTATCTGTGATCTCGCAATTCCTCCGCTTACTGAGGGCGGCGAAGACGGCGGTATGACAATTTCACTTGGCGGTACATCACTTATCATTATGTGCGGTGTTGCTCTTGAAACTGTTCGTCAGTTAGAGTCACAGATGATGATGCGTCATTATAAGGGCTTCCTTGACTAATATATAAGGAGTATTAATTATGAAACTTATTCTTCTCGGTGCTCCGGGTGCCGGCAAAGGCACTCAGGCAGAAAAGATTGTTGATAAATTCGGTATCCCTGCAATTTCAACAGGTAACATTCTCCGTGCTGCTGTTAAAGACGGCACAGAGATGGGACTTAAGGCTAAATCCTTTATGGATGCCGGTCAGTTAGTGCCTGATGAGGTTGTTATCGGTATTATCAAGGACAGACTTAAAGAAAAAGATTGTGAAAACGGCTTTATTCTTGATGGTTTTCCAAGAACAATTCCTCAAGCTCAGGCTCTTGAGGATGCAGGTATTGAAATCGACAAGGTTGTTGATATTGAAGTTCCTGATGAGAAAATTACTAAGAGAATGAGCGGTCGCCGTGTTTGTGCAAAGTGTGCAAATTCATATCACCTTGAGTACAAAAAGCCACAGACTGATGGTGTTTGCGATGCTTGCGGCGGCGAATTAATTCAGCGTAAGGACGATGCTCCTGAAACAGTACAGGCAAGACTTGTTGAATATCACGAGATGACAGAGCCTTTAAAGGACTTCTATCAGAATCTTGGTAAGCTTGTAATTGTTGAAGGACAGGAGGAGGTTGCTGATACAACTGCTCTCGTCTTTAAGGCATTGGAGGATTAACATGATAGTGCTTAAAAGCAGCCGTGAATTAGAGCTTATGAAAGAAGCCTGTCAGATTTCGGCTGAAGCATTAATGGTAGCAGGCGAGGCTGTAAAGCCGGGGGTTTCAACAAAAGAAATTGATGAAATTGCCTATAAGTTCATAAAAAAGTGCGGTGCAACACCTAACTTTTTAAATTATGGCGGATTTCCTGCTACCGCATGTATATCTATAAATGATGAAGTTATCCACGGTATCCCAAGTGCTGACAGAATAATCTGCGAAGGTGACATTGTCAGCATTGATTTGGGTGCTGCGAAAAACGGATATAACGGTGATAATGCTGCTACATTTGCTGCAGGGACTTGCTCTCCCGAGGCAAAGCGGCTGATGGATACTACTCGTGAAAGCCTTTACAAAGGTATTGAACAGGCAGTTCCCGGCAACAGAATCGGTGATATATCCAATGCAGTCCAGACATACTGTGAGGAGCGTGGGTATGGTGTTGTTCGTGATTATGTTGGTCACGGTGTAGGCACTAAGCTTCATGAAGAACCAAGCGTACCAAACTTCGGTCACGCAGGTCGTGGTATCAGACTGTTACCCGGAATGACATTGGCAATTGAACCAATGATAAATCTGGGAACCTATAAGGTTAAACAACTTTCAGACGGCTGGACAGTTAAAACTGCTGACGGCAAGCTGGCTGCTCATTTTGAGCACACAATTGCAATCACATCTAACGGACCGGTCATTTTAACGAAGGTTTAAAATCAATTGCTGGCGATTACGCCGTAATGTGATTCCAGTTAAATTAATAACATCAATCGTAATGAATTATTAGCGAGGTATAAGATGTCAAAGTCAGATATGATAGAAGTTGAGGGTACAGTGGTTGAGGTTTTACCAAACACTACTTTCAAGGTAACTCTTCAAAATGACCACATTATTATTGCCCACATCAGCGGAAAACTGCGTATGAACAACATTCGCATTCTTCCCGGTGACAAGGTAACAATTGAGATGTCACCATATGACCTTACAAAGGGTCGTATTATTTGGCGCTCAAAGTAAATATTTAGGAGGATATTCAAAATGAAAGTTAGACCTTCTGTAAAGAAAATTTGCGAAAAGTGCAAAGTAATTAAGCGCAATGGAAAAGTAATGGTTATCTGTGAAAATCCAAAGCACAAACAGCGTCAGGGCTAATCCTGAACTAATAATCGGAGGTAAACTGTAAAATGGCACGTATTTCAGGTGTTGACTTACCTAATGACAAGAGAGTAGAAATCGGCCTTACCTATATTTATGGTATCGGTCTTACTACTTCAAAGAAAATAATTGCTGAAACAGGTATCGATGCTGATACTCGTTGCAGAGATTTAACAGAAGAAGATGTTAAAAAGCTCAGCGATTACATCACCAACAACCTTACAGTTGAGGGTGACCTTCGCAGAGATACAGCTTTTGACATCAAAAGACTTATCGAAATTGGTTGCTATCGCGGTGTAAGACACAGAAAGGGTCTGCCTGTAAGAGGTCAGACTTCTAAGAACAATGCTCGTACACGCAAGGGTCCTAAGAAGACTATAGCAAATAAGAAGAAATAAGTAGGAGGATACAAGTATGGCTACTAAAAAGACCACTGGCTCACGTAAGCGTCGTGAGAAGAAGAATATTGAGCGTGGTGCTGCCCATATCCAATCAACCTTCAACAACACAATCGTTACAATTACCGATGTAAACGGTAATGCAGTGTCTTGGGCATCTGCAGGTGAGATGGGCTTCAGAGGCTCAAGAAAGTCTACACCTTTCGCAGCTGCTACTGCTGCTGAAACTGCTGCAAAGACCGCTGTTGATTGTGGTATGAAGACTGTTGAGGTTTATGTAAAAGGACCTGGTGCCGGTCGTGAATCAGCTATCAGAGCTTTACAGACTGCAGGCTTAGACGTAAGTCTTATTAAAGATGTTACTCCTATCCCACACAATGGCTGTCGTCCACCAAAAAGACGCCGCGTATAGTATAATTGGAGGTTACTTGATATGGCAAGATATACAGGACCTGCTTGTAAGCTCTGCCGCCGCGAGGGCAAAAAGCTCTTCTTAAAGGGTGACAGATGTTACACAAGCAAATGTGCAATAGAGCGTCGTTCATACGCTCCTGGTCAGCATGGCCAGAACAGAAAGAAGACTTCTGAATACGGTCTTCAGCTTCGTGCAAAGCAGTCTGCTCGTCGTTACTATGGTATCAATGAGGGACAATTCCACAAATATTTCTTAATGGCTGAGCGTAAGGCTGGCGTTACAGGTTCAAACCTTCTCCAGATTTGTGAAAGCCGTTTAGATAATGTTGTTTACACTGCTGGCTTTGCAAGCTCAAGAGCTCAGGCTCGTCAGCTTGTTAACCATGCTCATTTCACTGTTAACGGAACAAAGGTTGATATTCCTTCATATCTCCTTAAAGCAGGTGACGTTATTGCTGTTAAAGAAACAAGCAAGTCAACTGACGAGTTCAAGACTCTTGTAGAGTCAAATGCAACTCGCAACATTCCTCAGTGGGTTGATGTAAACAAGGATGCTATGGAAGCAAAGGTTGTTAAGCTCCCTGAAAGAGAAGAGATTGCAACTCCTGTTGAAGAGCATTTAATCGTTGAGTTCTACTCTAAATAATAGCATCCGCTAATATTTAGTGAAAACAAAATACAAATTTTAGGAGGCTTTTAAATGATAGAAATTGATAAGCCTAAAATCGAGATTGTAGATGTATCTACTGTTGGAAGCAGAAGCACAGGCAGATTCATTGTTGAGCCGCTCGAAAGAGGTTTCGGCACAACACTTGGTAATGGTATGAGAAGAGTTCTTCTTTCATCATTACCGGGCTATGCGCTTACTTCCGTTAAGATTGATGGTGTTTTACACGAGTTTTCAACCATTCCTCATGTAAAAGAGGATGTTACTGAAATCGTTCTTAACCTTAAGAATGTAATTCTTAAAATTCACGACGAAAATCCGAAAACCTTATATATTGAGGCTAACGGTGAGGGTGAAATCACCGCAGGTGATATTAAGCACGATGCAGATGTTGAAATTCTTAACCCTGAACTCCACATCGCTTATCTTGATGCAGGTGCCAGTGTAACAATGGAGCTTACCGCTGACAATGGCAGAGGCTATGTTCCTTGTGATAGAAACAAGCAGCTTATGGATTTACCTATCGGTACAATCGCTATTGACTCTATCTACACACCGGTTCTCAAGGTTAACTACACTGTTGAAAACACCCGTGTTGGTCAGCAGACCGATCTTGACAAGCTTATTCTCGATATTGAAACAGACGGTACTATTCCGGCTGATGAAGCAGCTTCACTGGCTGCTAAGATTCTCAATGACCACTTAATGCTCTTTGTTGACCTTTCTGAGGAAATTGGAAATCAAGACATTATGGTTGAGAAGGATGACGACAGCAAGGAAAAGGTTCTTGAAATGACTATTGAAGAGCTTGACCTTTCAGTTCGTTCCTTCAACTGCTTGAAGAGAGCAGGCATTAATACAGTAGAAGATTTAATCGGTAAATCAGAAGAAGATATGATGAAAGTCAGAAATCTCGGACGCAAGTCCCTTGACGAGGTTGTTGCAAAGCTCGGCTCATTAGGTTTCGGACTTAGTCAGGAAGAGGACTAAAGGAGGGAATTTCAATGCCAGGTAGCAGAAAGCTGGGCCGTCCAACTGATCACAGAAGGGCTATGCTCAGAGGTATGGTTACTTATCTTTTAGAAAACGGCAAGATTGAAACAACCGTTACAAGAGCAAAGGAAGTTCGTGCAATGGCTGAGAAGATGATTACTCTCGGTAAAAACGATACACTTCATTCAAGAAGACAGGCACTTTCTTATGTAACTAAGGAAGATGTTGTTAAGAAGCTTTTTGATGAAATTGCTCCTAAATATGCAGATAGAAACGGTGGTTACTGCCGTATTATCAAAACAGGCCCTCGTCGTGGTGACGCAGCAGAGATGTGCATCATTGAGCTTGTTTAAGATAATAGCTTAACAAATAATATTAAGGACTTGGTTTATACCAAGTCCTTTTTTATTTATGCTTTAGCAAAAGAACGACCGGAGTGGCGGTCGTTCAACAACTGCCCGCTATGCGGGTAAGATTAAAGCTTAA
>JAIDEF010000107.1 GCA_029054965.1 Eubacterium sp. | reverse complement strand
TAGCGTAGCTTAAATCACCGCTGACCTCAACCTTAACAACAGTTAGCATTCCGCTGATTCTGGGGTCTTTAAGCTCGCGCATAATAGATATAATTTCTCTTTTTATATCCTCAGATATTCTGTCAATATGAAATCCTGCCATAATTAATCCCTGTATTCCTCAACAATGTATGCCTGAAGAATATCGCCTGCCTGAATGTCATCCCAGCCTTCAAGACTGATACCGCACTCATAGCCTGAGGAAACCTCTTTAACTTCATCCTTAAATCTCTTTAAGTTAGCAAGCTTAACATTGGCAATTTCCTTGCCCTTTCTGATAACTCTTACCTTACCGTCACGTCTGATGTTACCTGAGGTTACCAGTGAGCCTGCAATAGTACCTGCTGAAGAAATCTTGTAAACCTCTCTTACCTCAACCTCACCTGTATCAACATCACGATACTTAGGTGCTCTCATACCACGCATTGCTCTTTCAATATCTTCAATGGCATCATAAATAATGTCATAATTTTTAATTTCTACGCCATCACGGTTTGCATTATCAGCAGCAATCTGGTCAACAGCAGTGTTAAAGCCGACAATAATTGCATTTGATGCACTTGCAAGCATAACATCACTTTCACTGACTGCACCGACAGCACCATGAACAATTTTTACGTTAACCTCGTCATTCTCAATTTTAAGAAGTGACTGCTTAACTGCTTCAACAGAGCCCTGAACATCAGCCTTGATAATGATATTCAGCTCCTTCATTTCACCCTCCTGAATAGTATCAAACAGGGTATCAAGTGTAACCTTCTGGAACAGGCTGAACTCCTCTTCCTTAGCCTTTGCTCTTCTCTGCTCAACAAGAGTTCTTGCAAGCTTTTCGTCTGATACGGCATTGAACTCGTCACCACTCATAGGTGCAGTGTCAAGACCCATAATTTCAACAGGAACAGACGGACCTGCACTTGTAACGTGATTTCCGTGGTAGTCTGTCATTGCTCTGATTTTACCTACAGATGTACCTGCAACAATAATGTCACCTGCATTAAGCGTACCATTCTGTACAAGGAGAGTTGCAACAGGACCTCTGCCCTTATCAAGCTTAGCCTCAATAACAACACCCTTTGCACTTCTGTTAGGATTAGCCTTAAGCTCACCCATTTCAGCAACAAGAAGAATTGTTTCAAGCAGCTTATCAATACCCATTTTTGTTTTTGCAGAAACAGGCACACAGATAATATCACCGCCCCATTCCTCGGGAACAAGCTCGTGCTCTGTGAGCTGCTGTAAAATTCTGTCAGGGTTTGCACCCTCTTTATCCATTTTATTGATAGCAACAATAATTTCAATACCTGCTGCCTTAGCATGGTTAATAGCCTCAATAGTCTGCGGCATAATACCGTCATCAGCAGCAACAACAAGCACAGCAATATCTGTTGCCATTGCACCCCTTGCTCTCATTGCAGTAAATGCAGCGTGACCCGGAGTATCAAGGAAGGTGATTTTTTCGCCATTGATTTCAACCTGGTAAGCACCGATTGCCTGAGTAATACCGCCTGCCTCAGTTGAGGTTACGTCAGTATCACGGATAGCATCAAGAATTGAGGTTTTACCATGGTCAACGTGACCCATAACGCAGACAACAGGAGGTCTTGTGACTGCATTTTCATCGTCCTCAATTTCCTCTTCAATAATCTGCTCCTCAATTGTAACAACAACCTGCGGCTTAACCTTTGCACCGAGCTCGGTAGCAACAATCTCAGCAGTATCATAATCGATAACCTCATTAACAGTTGCCATTACACCAAGCACCATAAGCTTTTTAATAACCTCGGTAGCAGTCATACGAAGCATCGCAGCAAGATCACCTACAGTAATTTCAGCAGGAACCTCAATTGTAATCTGCTGCTTCTTTCTCTGCTCAGCAATACGAGCAAGACGCTGAGCCTCGGTTTCCTTCTTGGAACGAGCATGCATACCCTGTGGCTTTTTCTTTCTGTACTGCTTTGATTTCTGATTAAGCTTCTGCTTGCTCTGATAATCCTTCATCTGTGATGCAGGAGCAATATCCTCATATTTCTGATTGTATTTCTCCAAATCAACAGTATTTACACGGGTGTCAATATGTCTTGCTTCACCCTTTGTTCTTGCCTGAGGAGCTTTATTGGCTCTTTTCTTTGCCTTCTCCTCATCCCTTTTAGCAGCCTGCTCAGCCATCTGAAGAATAGCTGCCTGACTCTGATGCTTTTTGTTACCGCTCTTTTTAGCGTTATCCTTTTTGAAATCCTTCTTATTATCTGCTTTTTTCTTTTTGTTAAAATAGGAGTCAAAGCTCTTTACACTATTTTCCTGTGTCAGCTTTTCAAAAATAATATTTAACTCTTTTTCCTCCAGCACTGTATTGGCAGATCTTTTGCCGTCACAATACTTTGAAAGAATGCCAATAATATCCTTGTTGGATTTTCCGAAATCCTTTGCAACATCTGAAACTTTAACTTTATTCATTACCATTCGCATTTTCCTCCTGTTCAATTAGTCGGATGATTTTATCTGAAAAATTTATATCGTCAACGGTCATAACGCCCGCTTTATAGCCCACTGCAAAATGTATTTCATTAATAGTTATGTCTGCCACTATCAAAGGAATGTCAAGCTTGAAATTTTCAAGAGTTCTTTCAAACTCCTTTACAAGCCGCTTTGATGCATCACAGCAAACCAAAACCATTTTTGCCTTATGTGCTTTTATGGATTTTTCCGCCATATCGTGACCCATAGAGAGTTTGCCCGCCCTGCGTGCCATACCGAGCATTGACAATGTTTTATTTTTCTGCATTCATCATTTCTTCTTCCATATTATTGAAAACCTCTTCGCTTATCTGCATCTGGAATGCCCGCTCAAAGGCTCTTTTTTTTCTTGCCTTTTTTAAACATTCGGGATTGTTACAAACATAAGCACCTCTGCCTGCCTTTTTGCCTGTTAAATCAAGTGATACCTCACCCTCACGGCTTTTAACAACCCTTACAAGTGTGCGCTTGTCAAACATTTCGCCGCAGCCGACACACATTCTTAAAGGCACTTTTTTTGCTTTCATACCGTCTCCCCTAATTATTCCTGACCTTCAAAGAAGCCTGACTCAGGCTTGATATCAATATTCCAGCCTGTTAATCTTACTGCAAGTCTTACATTCTGACCCTTGTTGCCGATAGCTAATGAAAGCTGATCATCAGGAACTGTTGCTCTGCAGGTCTTAACCTCTTCATCAAGAATTTCAATTGAGCAAACCTCTGACGGTGCAAGTGCTGCTGCAATATATTCTGACGGATCCTCACTGAATTTGATAATATCTATCTTCTCGCCGCCGAGAACCTCAACAATATTTGAAACTCTCTGTCCGCGAGGACCGATACAAGCACCAACAGGATCAATATCCTCATCCTTGGTATAAACTGAAATCTTTGTTCTTGAGCCTGCCTCACGTGAAACGGATTTGATTTCAATAGTGCCGTCATAGATTTCAGGTACCTCCTGCTCAAACAAACGGCGTACAAGACCCGGATGTGTTCTTGAAATCATAATCTTAGGACCTTTTCCGCCTTCCTTAACATCAACGATGAACACCTTAATTGTCTGTCCCTCAGTAAGAACTTCACCGGGAACCTGCTCACTCTTCGGAAGAACGGTCTGGTTTTTGCCGATTTCAATTGTTGCATTGCCTGTAATCGGGTCAATTCTCTCAACCTTAGCTGAGATAAGCTCCTGATTCTTTGATTTGAATTCCTGGAGCATCTGACCTCTCTCTGCCTCTCGTATACCCTGACGGATAACGTGCTTAGCTGTCTGGGCAACAATTCTGCCGAAATCCTTTGTTTTCAAAGGAATATCAATTGTCTTGCCAACCTTAGCAGATTTGCGGTAAACCTGTGCCTCCTCAAGAGTAAGGTCTGTATCAGGGTCCTCAATCTCGTCAACAACATTTTTTGTTACGTAAACCTTGATTTTCTGCTTCTCTTCATCAATATCACAATGAACAATATCCTTGCCGTTGTAATCATGCTTTGCAGCAACAATGATTGCTGCAGAAATCTTTTCATACAAATAATCCGCAGGGATTCCTTTTTCTGCCTCCAGAAGCTTTACTGCTTCAAAAAACTCTTTACTCATTTTTCCTATCATCCTTTCTCTGCAATAGTAACAACTTTAATTATTAAAATCGTTTATATCAAAATCATCCAGCTTAACAAAAGAGGTTTCTTTTTTGTTAACGCTGATGCTTTCACCATTTTCAAGTGTAACAGTAAGCTCACCATTATTATATGAGCTGAGCACACCGCTGAAGTCCCTGACCTTATCAATAGGTCTGATTAATCTGAGCATTACAGGACTGCCCACATATTTTTCAAAATGTGAATCTGTAATAAGCTCTCTTTCAACACCCGGTGAGCTGACCTCTAATGTATAACTCTGGCTGATTGGATCAGCCTCATCAAGGGGCTTTGTGATTGCGTGTGTCAAATCAACACAGTCATCTATTGAAATGCCGCCCTCTTTATCTATAAATATTCTCAGATACCAATCAGTGCCCTCCTTAACAAAGCGAATGTCCCATAAATCAAGACCAAGCTCCTTTGCATAAGGCTCAACAATCTCCGTAACCCTTGATACGGTATTACCCTTGCCTGCCATAAAAACCTCCTTACAACAATAAGAGAGCGAGCCTTTCGGCTCACTCTCACCTTGAGATTATGAATAATGCTAAATACTATAATAACACTTTATTTTAAAATGTCAATACCTAATTAAAATTAAAGATCATCCGCATCCTGAACAGGCTCTTCAAGCTCCTCACCGTAATAAGTGCTTTCCGTAACACCGGTATAGCTGCCGTTAACATCACTATTGACCATTTCAGGACTTATATAGGATGTTAAATCAATAATTTCCTTTTTATTCTGCTTTTTATTTTTCTTTTCCATAAAAAATCACCTCTGCATTATTCTTTGCAGAGGTGTTATTTTTATTATAATTTTTCCACATCAATATTTGCAATTTTATTCATAAACTGCTTCGGGCTGATAATCTCACCCATTTCCAGAAGGTCGTCCATATTAAGATTAAAATTATTTACGAAAACAGGAATATCATTATACTCTATATCAATATGCAAAACAGCAGCGTCAGCCATAATCTGCTTTGGATCATAGGTATTGACATTATAGCATTTTTTAACAACAGTCTCGTGATTTCTTACATATTCAAGTACTACGCTGCGCTGGCTTTTTGAAACAGTAATATACTTGTCATCATCCTTTGACACAGCAAGAGCCATGGGCATCTGGGCAACCGCCTTGCAGGCACCTGAATTAACAAAAAACTCATTCAAAAAAATTGACTCCAGCTTTGTGGTGTCATCAGGAACAATGATTGCCAATATATATTTACTAAGCTTTTTGCCGTAATTTTCTTTCATAAATTCTTTAAAATAGTATTGGCTTTCGGCAATTTTCTCAGCAAATTCGTGATAAAACGGAATATTAGGCAACGGATTTAATGAGGGCAGATTAAACGGTTTGAAGCCCTCACCGTCCCTGTCCTTAACAAGAATATTATTATTAGTAACAATCATCGGAATTGTTTTTGCCATTATGTCACCCCGGCATTTTAATATATCTGATAAATATATATTTTACTATAATTCACTCATTAAATCAACAAAAGCAATAAATTTTTATTTTTATAAAAATTTAATGAAATCTGCTTATATTTGTGGTACAATGTAGAAAAGTAAATATTCAGTTAGGGAGTGATTAAAATGCCTGATTCAGAAGAATTAGACAAAATTTTAAAAGAACTAAAGAAAAAAGGCGATCCACAGGCACCTATCCCTGCTGATGATAACCAAATCAAAGCAGAAGAGCCTGAAGCTGCCGAGTCCGAAGAAACGATATCTTCTAAAGAGGCACCGGCAGAAAAAATATCAGAGGATTTTGAAATATCCGAACAAAGCGACTCACCGAGAATAATAATCAGCGATGAGCCGGAATATGAAGAATACGAGGAAATTAATGTGTCAAATTCAAACAGTAATAAAAAGAAAATCATAACAATCGCAGCTGCGGTTATAGCAGTAATAGCAATAATCGTTGCCGTCGTTCTTATTAAAGGCAACAGCAAGGAGCCTGAAACAACTGCTCCGATAAGCACAACAGAGCCAACAACAGCAGCACCTGTTATTGTAAACAATCCTTTAACTAATGAGGGTAACTATAACCAGAGTGCAGCAAAGGCAAGACCTGCTGCAATAGTAGTTGAAAATGCGGCACAGGCAAGACCGCAGTGGGGCATTAATGACGAAACAAATTCACCTGACATTATTGTTGAAGGCGAGGTTGAAGGCGGCGAAGCCAGAATGCTTTGGCTCTATGCAGACTACACTGCACTTCCTGATCAGATCGGACCTATCAGAAGTGCAAGACCTCCGTTCATTAAATTCAGCGAAATGTTTGATGCAATATTTATTCACTGGGGTCAGAGCTCAAGCAAGGGTAACTACATAGGTGCAAACACTGTTTTCCAGGAAGATGGTGTTGACCATATCAACCAGATGGCATTCAGTGATAAGGTAGGTCTTTTCGGCAGAGATAAATCAAGAGGTGTATCATCAGAGCACACAGGTGTAATCTATGGTGATAAGCTTGCAGAGGCTATTGCACAGGAGGGCTTCAGAACTGAGGCTAAGGATGGCAGCTATACAAAATTCAATTTCAATAACGAGGACAAAACTGTCAGCGAAACAGACTGCAGCACAATCGACGTAAGATTTTCAAGCAGATCTAAAACAAGAACCTGGGCTTTCAGTGATGAGGATAAAATGTATCACTCAAGTGATTACCAGACAGACGTTGCAAGGAAAAATATTTTAGTTTTGTATGATACCACTGAATATGTTGTTAAAGAAAACTATAAGGGCAGCGGCAGAAGCGAAACCTATTGCGAGTATAAATTAGCAGGCGGAACAGGAAAGCTCGCCACAATGGGTACAATCACAGACATAACATGGTCTGTTGAAAACGGTATGCTTGTTCTTAAAGACAGTCAGGGCAAGGCATTAAGCCTTAACACAGGAAAAACCTGGATTGGCTGGGCATCAGCAAACAACGGCGGCAGTGACACCGAATAACAAAAGGAATATATAAAAATCCCTCAGAAATGTAGATTTCTGAGGGATTTATTTTATCTGTTAAAAATATTTTTAACTGTTTTAACGATTTTGCCGTTTCGGTAATATACACGTGGAACACGTCTTGCAATTTTACAGGGCAGCTCATAATTGAAGGAATGCGCATTATTTGAAATCTCCTCCATTGTAAGAACAGCATCACCATCAGTACCCACAAGAGTTACCTCATCCTCAACCTTAACATCAGGTATATCGGTAACATCAATCATAAACTGATCCATACACACCCTGCCGATAATATTGGCATAATGGCCGTTAACAATCACTCTGCCAACATTGCTTAAGCACCTTGGATAGCCATCAGCATAGCCAACAGGAACAGTAGCAACAACAGTATCCTTTTCTGTTACATATGTACCACCGTAGGATATTTCTCTGCCTGCACCAAGATTTTTCACATAGCTGATATGAGTTTTCCATTCCATAGCAGGCTTCAAGGAAAGCCTTGACTTGTCAACATCCTCACTTGGATACAATCCGTAGGTGACAATACCCGAACGAACCATATCAAAGCAGTCATCAATCATCATTATACCTGCAGAATTATTAAGATGCTTGACAAAAATATCTATCCCTCTGTCGCTTAGCATTTTATTGAATGTTTTAAACAGCTCAAGCTGTTTATATGTCTTTGTCAAATCACGTTCGTCTGCTGTTGCAAAATGAGAAAACAAGCCCTCTGCTTTTATATTCGGCAATTCAGAAATTCTTCTGCACATATCTGCATTTTCTTCATTAACCTGAAAACCGATACGGCTCATTCCTGTATCAACACAAAAATGAAATGGAATTATTTTACCCTGCTTTTCAGCCTCTACAGAAAGTGCAAGAGCATTTTCATATGTAAAAATTGGTATACGGATATCATATTTAACAACCGTTTCATACTCACTCGGCGAAACATAGCCAAGCACAAGCAAAGGCTTATCTATACCTGCCTCCACAAGCTCCATTGCCTCATCAACACAGGCAACACCAAAAAAATCGCACTTATCCTGCAAAAATCTGCTGACCTCAACAGAACCGTGGCCATAGGAATCAGCCTTAACCACAATCAGCAATTTGGATTTATTATCTATTTTTTTAAGAATGTTATTAACATTATATTCAATTGCATCTAAATCTACTTTAACATAAGTTCTTTGATACATAATTACGCCCCATAAAAATATATTAGATATATTTTAATACTATGTGCCGAAAAAGTAAAGAGAATAAAAATAAAACTATTATAAAAAAGAAAGAAGGTCGCAACTGCACTTGCGACCTTCCCCTCTCTGTTATTACAAACCATGGAGGACCATCAGTACGGAATGGTGCGGCCCATCCCGTATCTCAAGCTAATTATAGTCAATATTGCATAATTTGTCAATAGTTTTGATGAAAAATTTTATTTATTTTGATACACTTTTATGTACTAAAGCATCCGTAAATTTAGGTAACAAAAAAATTTTTTAAAAGTTCTGTTTTTGGGACAGAAGCAAACTAAATAATTTACACCGAACGATTGTTCTGCTAACATAGTAATTGTCCACTCAATACATTTTGAAAGAAGGGTAGCAATGACTATTGATGAATTGGCTCGTGAATACGAGGAACAGCACAAAATTCTGCAGAATAAAATCAAAGGCTTAAAACCGTTAATCTGTATTTATTCAGGCGAGGATTTGCTGCTGCTCAGAAAAAGAATTTCAGTTTATTACGATATGGCTTGTGAATGCAAAAGAATTTCAGCTTTGCTTTCCCGCTATTATGACGAAGAGGAGGAAACCGTATGATAAGCTTTGTTGAGGAATATATGTCAGACAAAAACATTAATAACGATGAGTGTGAATGTGACGGTCAAAAAATAATGCTTAAAGCAATGTCAAAGGTGCTTCCGCTCATAATAAAAAATGAACTGACCGACAGGCAGAGCATCTGCCTCAGGTTATTTTATGTACATAACAAATCTCAGCTTGAGATTGCAAAGGAGCTTAAGCTGTCACAGCCCACGGTCAGCAGACATATAAGCACCGCAAAGGATATAGTTACAAAATATCTTAACTATTGTCTTTACACTGTTAATTCAGCGAATGAGCAGTGGCTGAAATTTTAAATTCCAGCCACGCTCTATATAAACAGCGGATAAGGCTCAGGCTGTTTTATAGCCTGTTAGGCACCTGAACTAATCACCGCTGATAAGCAAAGTGCAGATAATATAAATTAATCTTACACTTTAAAACAACAATAAAAAACGCACCTCTTTATACTATGAGGTGCGCTCTTTTTTTGTTAAGAATATTATGAAATTATAAGCCCTATAATCAACATAATTGCGTAAATAACAGGCTGGTGTGCAAGGTAAACCCACAGACTGTTTCTTCCGACAAGACTGAAAAATCTGCTTCTTTTTTTATACACCGTATCAGGCAGCTTTCCTTCGCTCACAGGCTTGCCGAGAAATGCCCCTGCAAAAAACATAAATATCCATGGAATTAACGGAAAATAATCTGCACTGTAAAAATCAGCATTATGAAGCCCAAGCGGTGCAAACAGATTATTCTGCATAAGTGATGACGGCAAATCAATAAGTCCGAAGCAGATACTTCCGCTGTCGATGCCATAGAAAAACAAAAACAATACTGCTGACACAATTGCCCCGGCTTTATAATTAACTCTTTTTATCAGCGGCATTGCAAGCCCTGCTGCTATCATACAAAAGCCAAGGCAATGCAGAATACCGAAATAAATTTCACATTCAATAAAGCCGAACATCGGCATTACAAGTGCTGTGACAAGAGTTATCACTCCACTGCACACAAGCACTAAAAATCCCCTTTTGACCGCATTTCTTGAAAGACCTGTGCATACACCCGAAATAATTATAAAAGCAGCCCAGAATACAGGCTGAACAAGACACAATGCATTAAAAATTCTATAACCCCAGTTAAGACCAAGCACATCACCCACATCAAGAAAGGAATGGTGCACAATCATACAAATTATCGCAAAGCCGCGGATTTCATCGAGCAGATGAATTCGCTTTTTCTTTTCCTCCAAAGCTATGCCTCCTGTATTTTAATCCAATACATATTGTATCACAATTCTTTTATATTGTATATAATAAAAAAATATGCTATACTATACCAAATAAATTCAAAAGGTGATAGTATGAAAAATTATTCATCTCTCCCTGTGGGGGAAGCAGTTACAACAGTTAATGACACCAATTGTGCTGCAGCAGTTAAATCAGGCTCATTAGAGGTTTTTGCCACACCAATGATGCTTGCATTAATGGAGGAAGCAACCTGCAACGCAGTTGCTGCGTTGTTAGAAAACGGTGAAACCACCGTTGGCACAAAAATAACAGTAACTCACGATAAGGCAAGCGGTATCGGCACTGTAATCACAGCCACTGCCACCCTGAATGAAGTTGACGGAAGAAGACTTGTTTTTGAGGTTTCAGCCACAGATGATAAGGGTGATACTATCGGCAAGGGTACAATTGAACGCTTTCTTGTTTACAGCGAAAAATTTATGAACAGGGTTAACGGAAAATGAGATATAATACTGTAATTTTTGATTTTGACGGCACTATTTGCGACACGGGAGAAGGCATACTGAAAAGTGCGAAATTTGCACTTGACTATTTCGGCTATAACACACCTGAGGATTACAGAGAGCTGACCTGTTTCATCGGTCCTCCGCTGCTCATAACATTTCAGGAAAAATTCGGTGCTGACCCCGTAAAGGCAGAAGAGCTTGTAAAAAAGTTCCGTGAAAGATACACTAATACAGGCCTCTATGAGAGCTGTCTTTATGACGGAATAATAAACCTGTTAAAAAGACTTAAAGCTAACAATATTAAGCTCGGTATTGCGTCCTCAAAGCCGCAGCACTATATCGAGGCTCTCCTTGAAAAATTTGGAGTCAAAGCACTGTTTGACTGCGTATGCGGTGTTTCATTCAAAGCGGACTGCGAAGCAAAGTCAAGCATTATAGGCAGATGTCTTAACGAGCTTGGTGCAAATACCAAAGAGACTATTATGGTTGGTGACACGCATTTTGACATCGACGGAGCCAGACTTAACCAGCTTGACAGCGTTGGAATTTTATGGGGCTACGGTTCAAAATTTGAACTGATTGAGGCTCAAGCAAAATTTATTGCAGAAAAGGTTGACGATATTGAAGCGATTGCTCTTGGTTTTTTTGAACAAACCGAGGAGGTTAACTGGAAATTCAAGGGGAACATAATCAAGGTTCACCATGACAGTATCACATTAGCTGACGGTACCCCTGCAATGCGTGAGGTTGTTGACCATCCGGGCGGTGTAGCCATTGTAGGCTTAACCGATAACAACGAGGTTTTGCTTGTAAGGCAGTTCCGTTATCCGTATAAAGAAACCATTTATGAAATTCCTGCCGGAAAGCTTGAATACGGTGAAAATCCACGAGATGCAGCAATCCGTGAATTCAGTGAGGAATGCGGTGCATCTGCAGATATATTTGAAAGTCTTGGCGAAATATACCCTACCCCTGGCTACTGCGGGGAAATAATAAGAATTTTTTATGCTGCAGGACTTAGTTATGGTGAGCAGCATCTTGATGACGACGAATACCTTGATGTAATAAAAATGCCATTTGACGAGTGTGTAAACAGAATAATGAGCGGTGAAATCAAGGATGCTAAAACAATAGCAGGCATACTAAAACTAAAGGAACTCAAAAGACTATGACAGCATATCTTGACAACTCAGCAACAACAAAGCCATGTGAGGCTTGTGTTAATGCAGTTAATAAAATGCTTACTGAAAGCTGGGGCAATCCCTCAAGCCTGCACTCTCTCGGTGTAGACTCTGCAAAGGAGATTATTCTTGCACGCACTGCTGTTGCGGAAAGTCTTGGCGCAGAAAAAGAGGAAATCATTTTTACTTCAGGCGGAACAGAGGCTAATAATCTTGCACTGTTCGGTGCTGTAAAGGCTAAAAAAAGACTCGGCAACAGAATCGTTACTACTGCAATTGAACACGAAAGCGTTCTGCAGTCGGCACAGGAGCTTGAAAAACAGGGCTTTGAAGTAATTTATCTTCAGCCTGATAAATACGGCTTTATCAGTGAAGAGCAGATTAAAGAAGCTGTTAATGACAAAACCATTCTTGTTTCAATAATGTACATTAATAACGAGGTTGGTTCTGTTATGCCTGTTGAAAAAATCAGGCGTGTTGTCACAAGAGTAAACAGCCCTGCACTGATTCATATTGACTGTGTACAGGCATATGGTAAAATTCCAATTAATGTTAAAAAGCTTGGTGTTGACTTAGCTACAGTATCAGCACATAAAATACACGGGCCAAAGGGTGTGGGTACACTTTATGTGAACAAAGCAGCAAACCTTACAAATCAGAATTTTGCAAGATGCTTCGGCGGTGAACAGGAGCGTAAAATCCGCCCGGGTACAGAATCCGCACCGCTGATTGCAGGCTTTGGCGCTGCTGTTAAAGAAATTGATTTATCAAAACAGCAAAAGGATAAAATAAAAGAGCTTAACGCATATGCAAAAGAAAATTTAAGCAAAATTGATGGTATTAAATTCAACAACAGTGAAAAAGCATCACCTTATATCATAAACATTTATGTACCCACATTTATGCGCAGCCAGACAATTCTGCAGGAGCTTTCATCAAATTACAATGTTTATGTCAGCAACGGCTCGGCTTGTGCAAAGGGTAAAAAAAGCCATGTGCTAAGTGCAATGGCGCTTTCAAATGAAGCACTGGACAAAAGCATAAGAATAAGCTTTTCAAGATACAACACAAAGGAAGAGGTCGATTTATTAGTTAGCGCACTTAAAGAACTAATAGAAAAACACCCTCTGTAAGGATAAAACTATGAAAGAAATTATACTTGTAAAAAATGGTGAGCTTGCACTCAAAGGACTTAACAGAAGCTCATTTGAGGACATTCTCATAAAGAATATGAAGAGAAGGCTCAATGACCTCGGTAAATTCGAGTTCACAAAAAGCCAGTCAACAATTATGGTTGATCCGGTTGACGATGATATAGATCTTGATGATGCAGTTGATATCGTTTCAAAAGTATTCGGCATTGCAGCACTGTCACGTGCCTGTGTTTGTGAAAAGGATTTTGAGGATATCAAAACAACTGCACTCAGTTATTTGAGCGAGGAGCTTGAGGATGCCAAAACCTTTAAGGTAGAGGCAAAGCGCAGTGATAAAAAATTCCCTATGAAATCGCCTGAAATTTGCAGGGAGCTCGGCGGATTTCTTTTGTCAAAATTTCACAACCTCAGTGTAGATGTTCATAATCCTGATATAATAGTTACCGTTGAGGTCAGGGACAAATATGCATTTGTAAGAGGTAACAATATCAAGGGTGCGGGCGGTATGCCAACAGGCACCAGCGGCAGAGCAGGTATATTAATCAGCGGAGGTATCGACTCCCCTGTTGCTGCATATATGATGGCAAAGCGCGGTATTGAGCTGTGTGCAATTCATTTTGCATCACCGCCTTATACCTCTGAGCTTGCTGAAATGAAGGTTATGGAGCTTCTTAAAAAGGTTGCACGCTACTCGGGTGTTATCACAACATATGTTGTACCTTTTACAAAAATTCAGGAGGCAATCCGTGATCTTTGCCCTGAGGAATATTTTACAATAATTATGCGCAGAATTATGATGATGATAAGCGAAAAGCTTGCTGTTCATCAAAACTGCTATGCACTTATTACAGGTGAAAGTGTAGGACAGGTAGCAAGCCAGACAATGTATGCACTTGCATGCACAGACTGTGCAGTGAATATGCCTGTGTTCAGGCCTTGTATCGGTATGGACAAGGAGGAGATTATTGCAATATCCCGCAAAATTGATACCTTCCAGACATCTATTCAGCCATATGAGGACTGCTGCACTGTATTCACACCAAAGCACCCCAAAACCAAACCGCACCTTGATGATGTAATTAAGGCTGAGTCAAATATCGAAAACCTTGAAGAACTGATGAACGAGGCAATTCAAAACGTGAAAAAGGTGATTATAAAATAATGAGTGATAATAACAATAATAACACCATTGATGAAATTTTAAGTGAATATAAAAACCAGAAGGAGCAAAGGGAAATTCGTGAGGTAGAGCCTCTTGAACCACCGAAAAGACGTGAAGAGCTGATCGATTTTTCTGCAGATAATACTGAAGAATCCTCTGCAAAAAAGACAAAGCACAAAAAAGAGCATCCTAAAAAAACTCCTGAGGAAAAAGCAGAGCTGAAAGCTAAGAGAAACGAGAAAACAAAAAGAATTCTTAAAGCTGTTTTCAGCAAAAAGGTTATGCTACCTATTTTAGCAGTTATCGTGATTGTTGCGGCAGGCTTCGGTATCAAATACTATCTTGACTACTCCAAAACAGCTTATCTTAAACCCTATACAGAAAAATATCCCGATGTTGAATTTCCAAACGGAATACTTGAAAAATATTGCAACACCTACGGCTCCAACCCTGATGCTGTCGGTCATATTGCAATCAGCGACATCGGCATTGATATGCTTGTTGACAAAAGTATATCTGCACCTGTGACCGATGGCGCAGCCACTGCAAACTACGTTGTTTATCTTGATGATAATAAGCTGGAGGAGCATTATAAAAATGCCGCTGCATATAATAAATCATCAAAAGCTGTAACATATACCAACTGGCTTCAGGACTATAACTTCCAGGTGCTTGGTGCATTCTATACCAATACTGATGAAAAAGATGACGACGGCTATATTTTCCCATACAATGTAACAGAAAAAATGACCTTTGAGAGCACAAATCAGTATCTTGACAGAATAAAAAGCAGACTGATTTATAATGTATCAGGAGTCGAGCCGCAAAGAAGTGACACATTTTTAACACTGTCCTGCCCGACTGATTACAAAGATGGATACAGATTTGTTGTAATCTGCAAGGCTGTTGAGGAGATTGACAGCACCGCACAGGCAAAGGATAAAAACCCAAAGGACGTCCGCAAAACTGCCATTGAATACGAGAATGAAAAGGATAACCCGTTCCGTTTTTCAAATCATTGGTACCCTGAAATTGTAATAACAAACGATGATGGTACAGAATCAACAATACAGAAAACAATTGATGATTATAAAAAAACCAAATAATCACACAAAAAATGCAGTACATAACGTACTGCATTTTTTGTTTAATAATATTTTATTATTTCAATGTCACAACGGACTTAGTACCGCTGTTCCAGCTTGAATAGAAGGTACCTGTTCCGATTTTCTTATAAGTTCTGACTCTTACATAATATCTTGTATTGGCTGCTCTGCCTTTTATTGTATAGCTTGTTGTGTTCGGATTAGCTATGGTAATTGTTGCAGCATTTGAGAAATCACTCTTTGTTGCATACTGAATCTGATAGCCTGTTGTCTGGCTTGCCTGCTTATTCCACTTAAGGGTAAAGCCCTTTGA
>JAIDEF010000106.1 GCA_029054965.1 Eubacterium sp. | reverse complement strand
CTATAAACTCAACAGAACTTGATGTTATATAAAGAACATTCTCTGCAATTGCCTGATTGCTGTTTGTTATAACGGGATAAAGATTTATCTCATCATAATTCTTAAAATTAAAAATTGTGCCCACAATCACAGTCAATACTATCAGTATAAATCCAAATGCTGAAAAACGGCTTAACCCCTCAATTCCGAACCTTGATGAATAGCCTGCACAAACTGCTATTATCAGTGAAAACACCCACGCAGATGATTCCGGATTCAGCACTGTTGAAGCGAAATAAGAAAATCTGCTGATATTTACACCTGCTAAGAATATAAAATACACTGCATAAAAAAGATTTACACCCTTTACATCAAAAGGGTTTTTATTATTTTTATAGCACCATATTGCGGGCAGACATAAAAGAAGATTCAGTCCCAATGCAATAACTATACTTATCAGCATATCTGTATTAACCAGACCTGAAGAAACAGACTGCATATTTGTCAGGGTTACAACCACACGGCTTATATAAAGCATAAAGAATATGCTTATGGGAGCAATTTTATTTCTTTGTGAACTTATCAATATTGGCACCTCTCAATTCGCTGATTCTGACCTTTCGCTGCGAAAGCTTTTTCCAGCTTTCACGATAAAAAATATCGCCCAGGGAATGTTTATCAAGCGGTGAAATCGGAGAAGAAAGCGGCACTCCATACGGATTAACACTGCATATATTTATAAACAGCACACCTGCACCAAGTATTATGCCGTACATTCCTGTTAATCCTCCTATTATAATAAACAGAAATCTCAGCACGGAAACACTTTCATAAAGCGGATATACAACATATGACGATATGGCAGTTGTTGCAATAACAACAAGCATAGGAGCACCGATAAGTCCTGCCGTAACTGTGGTTTCACCGATAATAATACCGCCTATAATTGATATTGCGTGACCTATTGTTTTCGGCAGTCTTAAGCCTGCCTCCCTCATAATTTCATAAAGCACTAAAATCATAAGTGCTTCCGTCATCAGCGAAAACGGAGTATTAATTTCCTCAGAAGCTATAGTAAACAACAAGCTTGTGGGCATAAGCTCCTGATGAAAGGTGCCGATTGCAACATAAAGTCCCGGCAAAAAGATAGAAAGGATAAAGCTGAAATACTTTAAAACCCTTATAAAACCGGCATAAAACGGTGGATTATCATAGTCATCAACAGACTGAAAATTATCGCTGAACAGTGAGGGAACAAAAATAACAAACGGTGTGCCCTCAACCATAACAAGCACTCTGCCCTCAAGCAGTTTTGACACCGCAACATCCGGACGCTCCGTGTTGCTTACACAACTGAAAAATGATTTTATATCTGTATCAAGAAATGGTACAAGCTCACCATAATCAAGCAGCGTGTTAAGATTAGCCGATTTGAGCCTTTGCTCAACACCCTTAACAAGCTCAGGATCTGCCCTGTTGTCAATATAACCAATAACAACAGGAGTTGATGCCGCCGAGCCCAGTTTTATCTGCTTGAACTTCAAATGATGTGTTTTAAGTCTTTTTCTCAGAAGTGCCTTGTTATCGTTAAGCGCTTCAATAAAGCATTCCTTTGCGCCCCTCACATTGCTTTCGTTTGACGGCTCATCAACACTGCGCTTGCTCCAGCCCTGTATACCGAACACAAGAGCCTTATTATTTCCGTCAAGAATAAACACACAGAAGCCAGACATCAGAAAATAGTAACAGTCATCAAAGGTTGTTGCTTCATTCATTTCAAGCGAATTAACTACTTTTAGCTTGATGGTTTCCATAAGCTCCTGCTTTGTTTCAAATTCAAGCTCTCTTCCAAGAATAGGATTCATTATCATCTGTGATAGCTGGAGCGAATCAATCAAGCCGTCCATAACACAGAAAAAGCCTTTTACTCCGCATATTACAGCCTCACGCAGAAGAAAATCCGAACAATCCTTATAATCATCCTCAAATCTTTTTTTATTCAGTTCATAATCTGTGAAAAGATTATCTGTTGAATTTTCCACAATTATTTTCACAGCCTTTCCATTGCAAATAAAAATAT
>JAIDEF010000105.1 GCA_029054965.1 Eubacterium sp. | reverse complement strand
GTTGATGATGTTAAGCTGATTATAAGAAAAATGGCAGCTCACAAGCTCAATTTCTTTCACTTTCATCTGACCGAGGATCAGGGCTGGAGAATAGAAATAAAAAAATATCCGCTTCTTACACAAAAAGGGTCAATGCGTGCAAAAACCAATTTTAATAACAAGCCGCACGGCGGATTTTATACACAGCAGGAAATCAGAGAAATTGTCAGATATGCGCACGATTTTAACATTAAGGTAATGCCAGAATTCGACATACCGGGTCACAGCCGTTCTACTATTGCCTGCTACAAGGATTTAACCTGTTTCCCACGTGATTTGCCTGTTGCCGACCACTGGGGAGTTAAGCATGATGTTCTTTGTGTTGGTAAGGATAGCACCATACAATTTGTTAAGGATATTATTGACGAAATGTGTGAGCTTTTCCCTGACGAATATTTCCATATCGGCGGCGACGAGGTACCCAAACACAGATGGGATTTATGTCCACGCTGTCAGGCAAAAATCAAAGAATTAGGATTAAAGGACAGCGAGGATTTACAGTGCTGGTTTATGAACACAATAAAAGAATACTGTAAATCAAAAGGCAGACAGGTGTTTATGTGGAGCTGGGATTTGAAGGATGAGGGCAGTCTTGATACTGACTTAGGCTTTTCAAAATGCGATGAAATGAACACAGGTGACAGACCCTTTATTGACACAAGCACAAAGGCATATTACATTGATCTGCCCTATGGCTACATAAGTCTTAAGGACACTGCAGAGCACAAGCCATTCAGCGGAAACTGCCTTGGAGTTGAGGCTGCACTCTGGACAGAATATGTTCCTGATATGAAAAAAGCAGATTTAATGACCTTCCCCAGACTTGGTGCTGCCTGTGAAACAGCGTGGCGCAGCAAATGCGGCTGGAAACACTTTGAACAAAAACTTGGCTTTTACTATTCATACCTTGACAAAATGGGATGGGGATATGCAAAGCCTGATATGGCGAATCCGAACAGCCTGAGGGGCAAGGCACAGGTGCTTTGGTTTGAACGCAGACAGCTTGCCTGGGAAGGACTGACAAATATTTTTGACGATAAAAAGATAGAGAAAATTGCAAAAACAAATAAGTAATGAAAACAAAAACAGCAAACGGATAACCGCTTGCTGTTTTTTTGTTATGTGTGTGTTTAGAAAATCTGATGTCAATTGTGATTGTAGTTAATACTTAGTTTATCTCCTCCTTTAATGTTTCAACAATACTGTCGTTTTTAATTTTATGAACCGAGTAAATCATAGTCATACCGACTACAACAAACACAGCCCCTATTACCGCAAGGTACATAAGCCAGTTGATTTCAAACGGAATCATTTCCTCGCCAAGTGCCTTGTTAATACCAAAGCTTACAAGAGCACTGATAGGAAGTGCAAAAACCAAAGCCTTTATACCGTAGAAGGCACTTTCAAGAACAACCATTTTGTTGAAACCGCTTGGTGTGATACCCACGGATTTGAACATTGCAAATTCCTTTTTCCTGAGCATTGTGCTGTTCGAAATCGTATTGATAATATTAAACAGTGTTATCAGAGTAATAAGAGCAATGAAGCCGTAAACAAATACCTGCATTACAAACATAATTGTATTCATCATCTGAAACTGCGCAATAGTATCAACAACATACGCATTGCCTAAATCTTTTGTGTCAAAAACATTTTTAATATCATCATAAACCTGCTCATGCTGCTTTGTTTCAACACCTAAGGTGTAGGTAAGCTCGTTTTTATCAAAGCCGTCATATATAACATTCTTATATACACTTACAGGAACATAGCATGAAATACTGCCTGAAGGGTTTAATCCGAGAACATAATTATCCTTATCATAATCAACAAATCCTGCTATCTCAACATCACATTTGTGGCTTTCATCCAAGTTATAAAAGAAATCAAATTTTGTACCGAGAATTTTTTCATCAAATACCTTTGATGAATTTTCCTTATGATTGATATTATTCATTAACAGTAATTTGGGTTCGCCGTTATAAAACTGCTTGTAATCAATATCATTATCCTGGCAAAGCTTGTTAAAGTCCTCATCCTCAATGCCATTAATCATAAAGTATTTTCTGCCTTCAAATAAATCTCTGTATTTGTCTGTAAGATTTTCTTTTTTACAAAGAGCCTCACTGACTGATTTTGCTATCAGCGGATCATCTGTTTTTCCGGAAGAAAGATAGAAGGTTGAGTTATTTGTACTGTAATAATTATCAACATTGTTAATCTTTTCTAGTTCCTTTGTAACACCGTCATAATACTGTTCATCAAAAGTAACCTGAATCTGATAAGGAATATCAACACTCATATCACCCGCCTGCATAAATATCTGACAGAAATAATTACAGCTCAAAAACAGGATTACGGAAAGTGCAATTGATGCAGTAATAACTCTTGCTTTTCTTCCGTTTCGCTTTAAGTTTTTATTGGCAAGCTCACCCTCGTAGCCAAAGAGTGTTCTGATAATTTTAGGTGATTTCAGCTTCTTCGCCTTAACCTTTATCTCCTGCCTTTGTCTGATAGCATCAATAGGGGTAACTGAGGATGCTTTTTTTGACGGAATAAAGGAGGAGATAAAGATTGTAAGCACACTGAATACTACAATACCGATAATTGCCCAGAGCGGTACAACAACATCAAAAGAAGTATTTGTTTCATCAATACCTGCCAGCATACCGGTGGAAATGATTTTTCCGCCAACCGCCTTAAGCGTTATACCGATGCCTGCTATACCCGAAAGAATACCAACAGGAATACCGATTGCTCCAAGGATAATTCCCTCATAATAGGCTGACATTTTCTTCTGTGCCTTTGTAGCACCAACACTTGCCAGCATACCGAGATAACGTACACGCTCGTTAATTGACATTGCAAAGGAGTTATAAATCAGTACAACGGATGCAATCATAATGATTATAAGAATGATAAGTATAATCGGCAGAAGGCTGAAAACAGAGCTGTTAGGGTCAATCGCCAGCTTGGAAGCAAGATATTCGCTGTTTTTCGCATATTCTTCGATATTATAATCCTTAACGATATCCTGAATTACATCAATAGATTTATAATTTACATTTTTCAAATTAACAGTAGCACTGATTGTTTCGCCGTCAGACAGCACAAGCTCAGACATATCGAGTCCTCTGATGATGCTGTAATTAGACGTTGCTGAATTTTCTTTAAGTATTGCAGTTATTTTAAATTCGCCGATTTCTTCAACGGAAAATTCTTCCTCACCAGAAAAATAACTGCCCTTAACCTCCATTCTCTCGTCACCTTCAATGGTGTAGCGAACACCCATTGGAATGGTAACGGTGTCACCTATTTTCCAATCAAGCTTATTCATATCAATAAGCGACTGTTCAACAGCAATTTCTTTGCTGTTCTGCGGAATTTCACCCTCATAATCACAAACCATCATCTGTTGAAGATTAACAGAATCACCGCAGTAAATTTCACCCGTTCCTGTACGGACTGAGCTTTTCTGTTCAAGCTGAAAGGATGGCTGAAATAGATCGGTGTTAACACCGACAGCACTCAGTCTGTCATCTTTTTTCAGTTTTTCGAGCTGCTCGGTATCAACCGCAAACACAGCATCCTTGTGACCCATCTGCCTATATGAAATGGTACCCTCAAGATTTAAAAATGATGCCATAGCAACGAATACGGCAGTAATCATTGCAACAGAAACAATGATACCAAGTGTTGTAACAACTGATCTTCCCTTGTTTTCCTTAAGATGACGAAGGGTTAATTTATTAACGATATTCACCCATTCTCACCTCATCCCTTGTAATTTTGCCGTCTTCAATTGAAATAACTCTGTCGGCTGCCAATGCAATTTTTTCATCATGTGTAATGATAATAACAGTCTGCTTCTGCTCTTTATTGAACTTTCTGAGAAGAGTCATTATCTCTCTGCTGTTTTCACTGTCAAGGTTACCTGTCGGCTCGTCAGCTAAAAGAAGTGCCGGATTGTTAACAAGTGCTCTGCCGATTGATACCCTCTGCTGCTGACCACCCGAAAGCTGACTCGGCAAATGTGTAAGCCTTTTGGAAAGACCAAGCTTTTCAATCAGACTATCCGTGATTCTTTTATCAGGCTTTCTGCCGTCAAGCAGCAGCGGAAGCGTTAAATTTTCCTCAACAGTTAAAATAGGAATTAAATTATAAAACTGATAAATAAGTCCGATCTGTCTGCGTCTGAAAATTGCAAGTGCTGTTTCGTTGAGTGTTGAGATGTCAGTATTGTTGATTATAACCTGACCGCTTGTAGGTGTATCAACACCGCCGAGAATATGGAGCATTGTTGACTTTCCTGAGCCTGACGGACCAATGATTGCCACAAACTCACCCTGCTCAACGCTGAATGATACATTGTCAAGGGCTTTAACCATTGTATCGCCCTTTCCATAGGTTTTAGATAAATTTTTAACTTCAAGAATTTTCATATTCATTTATCTCCTTTCGTCCTTCGTATAATAAAGAGTAATCGTTTATGTGATTTCCCTTTCTGTCTATCATTCTAATTTGTCAACCTTACAGACAGGTGACTATTAAATTACAATTTTGTCACTTACATAATAGCACAAAAAGTCAAGCAATTCATAAAATTATTTGATATACTTCAATACACAAAGCAGTCACAGGAAAAATTTCACTTGCAAAATACATTTCACTGTGTTATGCTGAGTTTATTATAAATCAAATTTACAGGAGACTAACTATTAAAAGTCAAGAATAAAAAGGAAAAGATGATGTAAAAAGAAAGACAGTAAAAAAGGGTATAGC
>JAIDEF010000104.1 GCA_029054965.1 Eubacterium sp. | reverse complement strand
ATGCAGTACGTTATGTACTGCATTTTTTGCTGCGAAATCAATTTGCGGCATTATCCCATGGCCATGGATCCTTCAGCCATTCATCACTGTTATATCCGTTTAAGGTTAACGGACCGAATTCTTTTTCATATTCAGCCTTTACAGCCTCATACCTTTTTCTGTATGAATTCATCATTTCCTTTGCTTCCATACTGTCGGGGTGGGTATCTAAAAACAGTCTGAGCTCGTACATTGCAAACTGCAGTGCAGATACACGTCTTAAAAGCTTATCCTTGCTCATACTCGCTTTACCATCCTTCCCATAAACGGTTTATTAAGCTCCGGGAATATTGTTCCGCAGTCAAGACCTTTTTCGTCTTCATATGTTATCAAATCCAGTTGAAGCGGAACATATGCCATAGTTACTGTTGCATCTGCAGGCAGTGCAGGACGCTGTTCCTTTTTCAGAAAACTGGGCTTGAATAAATCTACATAATTTTCCATACCATATCTCCTTTCTTGGTACTATTCCATATTATGTTAAAATTTCTTATTTGACAAAAAACCAATAAAAATAATTTACATATAATGGTATAGAAAGCCGAATTTCAGGCAATGCTATTTTTGAAAGAAAGAGGTAAGAAAGTTATGAAGGTGATTTGATTGTCAATTAAACGCGGTGAAATATATTATGCTGATTTAAGTCCTGTTGTAGGCTCGGAGCAGGGTGGAGTACGTCCTGTTCTTATTGTCCAGAATGATGTTGGTAACAAATTTTCGCCAACTGTCATTGCGGCTGCAATAACTTCTCAGAGGGATAAGAATAATCTGCCTACACATATTGAGGTTGATGCAAGAAACTGCGGACTTGCAAGGGATAGTATTGTACTTCTTGAGCAGGTGCGTACAATTGATAAAAGACGTCTTAAGGAAAGAATGGGCAGTCTTGACAATAACGATATGGGTAAGGTCAATCATGCTTTGAGTGTAAGCTTTGGTCTTTAATCAGCTTTATTATAAAAACAATCCACACTGCAATTTAATGCAGTTATGGGATTGTTTTATTTTTTTTTATATGTTATTATTTACTTGTTAAAAAATAAAAAATAACAGGAGAGTATTATGATAAAAATTGCTAAATTTGAAAAGGTTTCCTTTGAACAGTTTGAAAAGGACTGGCTCAAAAATTTCCCTGATACCGTGGATGTAAAGGCTGTTTATGACAGCATTAAGCTGCCTAAGAGAGCTACAACAGGTTCAGCAGGTTATGATTTTTATGCACCTGCTGACGTTACATTTGAACAGGGTAAAAGCACACTTGTGCCGACCGGTATTCGTTCAAAGATTGATGAGGGCTGGGTGCTGTCAATCTATCCGCGTTCAGGTCTTGGCTTCAAGCATCGCTGCCAGCTTGATAATACTGTCGGTATCATTGATTCTGACTATTACAACTCCTCTAACGAGGGTCACATTATGATTAAAATAAGCTGTGATGCTCATGATGAGGGTCATATTGCAGCAGTTGATGCAGGCGATGGCTTTGCTCAGGGCATTTTTACTCAGTTTGGTATTACCGTTGATGATGATACTGACGGTGTGCGTGACGGAGGTTTTGGCTCAACCACAAAATAATGAAGAATACGATAAAGCAAAATATAAAAAAGCCTGCCATGGTTTGTATAATAGCCTGCTTTTGCTGTTTGCTGTGGGGCAGTGCATTTCCGATAATCAAAATCGGCTATAATTTACTTTCTGTTGACAGTAATGATTATATGTCGCAGATACTTTTTGCAGGTGTCAGATTTTTCCTTGCAGGTGTATTTACTATAATCATTGGAAGTATTATGACAAAATCACTTGTTAAGGTGAGAAGGAATGGTCTTTACAAAATACCGGTTCTTGCTCTTTTCCAAACAATTTTGCAGTACCTGTTTTTTTATATCGGACTTGCTAAAACCACAGGAACTAAAAGCTCAATACTTGATTCGACTAGTGTGTTTTTTTCAGTACTGATTGCATCGATCGTTCTGAGGCAGGAAAAATTATCGGTTAAAAAAATAGTCGGATGTCTGCTTGGCTTTGCGGGAGTTGTTATAGTCAATCTTTCAGGAGGGGGCTTTGGCGCTTCAATGTCATTTACGGGTGAAGGCTTTATAATTATTTCAGCATTCAGCTATGCCGTATCATCAGTACTGATTAAGCAGTATTCAAGAGATGATAATCCTGTTGCGTTAAGTGGTTATCAGTTTGTACTCGGTGGCTTGATTATGATAGCAGTGGGTATTGTCGGTGGCGGACAAATGACGTTTAGCAGTGTTAAATCCGTGCTTATAATTCTGTATCTTGCACTGCTGTCGGCTGCTGCATATACTTTGTGGGGTATACTGCTTAAGCATAATCCAGTTTCAAGAGTTACTGTTTTTGGATTTATGACACCTGTATTCGGGTGCATACTTTCGGCAGTTCTTCTTAATGAACATATAGGCAACAGCGGTATTAAAATATTTTTTGCGTTAATACTTGTTTCACTGGGAATTATAATAGTAAATATTAAATCAAAGGGTGAAGCAAATGATTGAAAAAGCATCAATGTTTAAACTGAGTTATGGTCTGTTTGTGCTGACAGCAAAAAAAGGTGAGAAAGATAATGGATGTATTATTAATACAGTAAGTCAGGTTACCGATTCGCCGCTGCGCATCTCAGTTACTGTCAATAAACAGAATTATACGCACGATATGATTAAGGAAACAGGTGTGTTCAATGTATCTGTTCTGACTGAGGATGTGCCTTTTTCTGTTTTTCAGCATTATGGCTTCAAAAGCGGCAGAGATACAGATAAAATAATCGGCAGCAGTATGCCGAGAGGTGAGAATGGTATAGTTTACCTCAATGAGTATACTAATGCTTTTATTTCAGGCAAGGTTATTGATGAGGTTGACTGCGGCACGCATACACTCTTTATTGCCGATGTTACTGAGGCAAAGATTTTATCAGATGCTCCTTCTGTAACATATCAGTATTATTTTGACAATATTAAACCGAAGCCTCAGGAAAAGAAAAAGGGCTTTGTCTGTACTGTGTGCGGATATGTTTATGAGGGTGACGAGCTGCCTGAGGATTTTGTTTGTCCTGTCTGCAAGCACGGTGCGGATGTATTCAAACCATTATAAATCTTATATTATACGGAGAAAGATATGAAAGCAAAAATGACACTCGCCAGAGAATTCAAGATTGGCGAGATTGACGAAAGAATATATGGCTCATTTATTGAGCATTTAGGAAGGGCAGTTTATGGCGGAATATATGAGCCGGACCATAAAACTGCTGATGAGGACGGCTTCAGAGGTGATGTTATTGAGCTTGTTAAAAAGCTTAATGTTCCGATTGTACGCTATCCGGGCGGTAATTTTGTGTCAGGCTATAATTGGGAGGACGGTGTAGGTCCCATTGAAAAAAGACCCAAAAGACTTGACCTTGCATGGGGAACTACTGAGCCGAACTACTTCGGTACAAATGAATTTATGAAATGGTGTCAGAAGGCTGATACCAGATGTATGATGGCTGTAAATCTCGGCACAAGGGGAGCAGAGGAGGCAAGAAACCTTGTTGAATATACGAATCACAAGGGTAATTCTGCATGGGCGGATTTAAGAAAATCCCATGGCTATAATGAGCCTTGGGATATTAAGCTCTGGTGCCTTGGAAATGAAATGGACGGTGCGTGGCAGATGGGTGCAAAAACTGCCGAGGAGTACGGAAGAGTTGCACTTGAAGCTTCAAAGATGATGAAGTGGACTGATAATACGATTGAAACAGTGCTTTGCGGTTCATCGAGCAGAAATTCCAAAACCTTTGGTGAATGGGAGGCTGCATCTCTTGATATTGCATATGACAGTGTTGACTATGTTTCACTTCACCAGTACTACGACAATCATGATGGTGATACCGAATCCTTCCTTGCGCAGACTCTGGAGCTTGAAGAATTCATACATACAGTTCTTTGTGTATGTGACTATATCAAAGCAAAGAAAAGGTCAAAGAAAACAATCAATCTTTCTTTTGACGAATGGAATGTATGGTATCATTCAAACAATGCTCCATATGAAAGATGGTCAATGGCACCGCCAAGGCTTGAGGATATTTATAATTTTGAGGATGCTCTTGTTGTCGGCTCAATGCTTATTACATTGCTTCGGCATTGTGACAGAATTAAAATTGCCTGCCTTGCACAGCTTGTTAATGTTATTGCTCCTATCTTTACACAGACAGGCGGCGGAATATTTAAGCAGACAATTTTCTATCCATTTGAGCATTTGAGCAACTACGGCAGGGGAGCGGCGTTAAATCCTATTATTACCTGTCCTAAGCACGATACAAAACGCTTTACAGATGTACCTTATCTTGAAGGTATAGCAACCTTTGATGAGGAAAATGAGAGTATGGCAATATTCTGTGTTAATAAATCACTTGATGAAGCCGCTGTGCTTGATGTTAACCTGATGGATTTTGAGGGCTATAAGCCTGTCGAGTTTATTTCAATGGATGGCTACAAAAAGGATGATGTCAACGGCTTCGACAATCCCTTTGTTAAACCGCATAACAATCCTTTGCCGACGATTGACAACAATACACTTACAGCAGAGCTGAAGCCTTTTAGCTGGAATGTTATCAGACTTTCAAAATAATATATTTTTAATTAACAGGGTGTTGAAGCAACACCCTGTTTTTATATGATTTTTAGTGTAGCAACCATTATTTTGCGTTACAATGCAAAAAAAATTGACATATTTTGCTTTTTATGATATATAATAATTGGATAGGTTGTATTACTGTTTGGTGTTATGA
>JAIDEF010000103.1 GCA_029054965.1 Eubacterium sp. | reverse complement strand
GTTTATATTTTATTTATTAAGATTTTATAATTATTTTATTGTATAAGATTACCGTTATATGCTATATTTAAATTGTAAACAATTAAGGAAAGAGGGTCGTATATTTATGAAAAAGTTTTTGAAGTTTTTAGCCTATCCATTAATTACAATGCTGGCAGCGGCTGTTAATGCAGCATTGTTTGCTCTTTCAACTGTTGCCGCTGTTTCTTTTATGAAACCCATTTCGCTGATAATTTATGTGTTTTTAGGCGGAATAGTTCTGCATAAAATAAATGATAAAAAAATCAGAAATTATTCTTTGATTTTCACAGCAATCCTTGTACTTGCAGGCGGAATTGCCTGTGCAGTGGGAATGGACAGTATAGGTGATAACGCTGTATGGGCAGGAATGATTGTTTTTCCGCTTTCTACCGCTGTTACAGGATTATTGGCTATGGATCATTATTTAGATACTCTGTATCTGGTCATTTTTGCAGTTGGTTCTGTTTTTCCGGTTTTAATATCATATCTGGCATCACTTGTTTTTGGACTTACAAATAAAAAGCTTAAATCTGTTCTGATAGCAGTAATGGTTTTACTTTGTGCAGGTTCTTCCGTTGGCGGTATAACAACAATAATCGATATTGCCAAGGACTCAATATATGAAGACGGTGAATTCTATAACGCTTATTATGATATAAATGGCAATAAATATGCTTCAAATGAAGATGTACCTTATTACGACAGGGACGGGAATGTGTATTATCAGACATATAATCATCCCGTTGAAGAATATTCAGACGAATGGTATTCTTATGTCGGTGAGATGACTGACGAAAAGGGCAATGAATATAATATCAGTGATTTTTATGTTTATGCCGACGGTTATGTATTTATGGATAAAGATAACAGCGTTGAAATACGTGATGATTTGAACGAAGATACGATAACAGATTGGGCATACGTTGACAGTGATGGAAATATCTGCGGTCAGGCTTTAGGTGTTTTATATACACGGGACGGAGAGCCGTATTTCGGAATGGGTGACGAATACAAAAATAAATAGACAAAGCAAAAGTTCTGCTGATTTAGTTGATGTGCTTTGATGAATTTTTAATCAAAGTATAATATACTTTACCTCGATGCATTTTATGATATAATTTTATTAACATATAAATCGGTTAGGAGTTAGAAATAAAATGTTTATTAGAGGGTATCAATCATCAGATTGCAATGAATTGACTGAGCTTTTCTACAACACGGTTCATACAATAAATGCGAAAGATTACACCAAAGAACAGTTGGATGTATGGGCGACGGGACAAGTGGATTTGCAAAAATGGGACCGGTTGTTTCAAGAGCATTACAGCTTTGTTGCTGTTGATGCCGACATAATCGTAGGATTTGGGGATATAGATAAAACAGGTTATCTTGACCATTTATTTGTTCATTTTGCCTATCAAGGAAAAGGGATTGCTACTGCTATTTGCAATCAGTTGGAGTCGGCAGTTAAAGGGAATATTGCTACTCATGCATCTATTACGGCAAGACCGTTTTTTGAAAAAAGAGGATATAAGGTTATTAAAGAGCAGCAGGTAGAGCGGCAGGGTATTTTTCTTACGAATTTTGTTATGATAAAGGAGCGATAATTCCTGTCTGTTCAATAAATCACAAATGTAATGCCATAGCAGCAATGAAGCTTGGAATATATAGTTTATACATAAAAAACCGCGAACAAAAAGTTCGCGGTTTGCTTCGTTAATACATCTATGCATTTGTCAGCAGAGTTTTTGTTATGCTAAGTATTCAGACAGGTTCTCGCTGTCCTTAACCTTTTCGAGGTTGTTTTCAACAACTCTGTCAGTAAATGAAAGCTTTGTTTTTCTCTTTTTGAGTGACTCAGTAAATCTTCTTGATACAGCAATAAAGATAATGAAGATATAAGGCATACCGAGATTTGTTTCAAGCAGCGAATTAATAATCATCGGTGAAAGTGCATTTACATTCATACCTGTAACATCAAGGTTTGCAGAGCGGATACCGCCAAGATACAAACCAACTTCCCAGCCAGCCTGAACAAGAATACCAATTATCAGAAGCCACGGAATATTTACACGCTCGTTTTTCTTCTTGCGTGACATATTCCATACAAACAGCAGTACATAACCGACAAACAGTATCAGTGCCATCCAGCCATGATATGCCCCTGTTTCACGCCAGATAGTAATGGTGTAATCGTGCGGACCGAATGTTTTTGTGAGCAGCGGACAGCATATCCACCAGCCAAGTATCAGCGTTGTCCATTCAAACAGGTTTTTGTCCTTTGAAATCCAAAGCCAAATCCATGCAAAGTTTGTAAATCCATAGCTCATTGACATCCACATAAGTACCCAGAATAGCTGACTTTCAGTACCCTCAGCACCATTCATCAGCAGATGACGGGAGCCGGTTGCGAGATGGAATATACCAAAATCAACAATCTGATAAAGGATGCCTGCTAAAACGCCAACGATAATTGTGGTGTACTTTTTCTTGTACAAAAGCAGTCCGATAAAAAGTACCAAAAACGAGATATCAAGCCACATATAGAATGGCTCAAATACTCTTTGTGCAACAACTTCCATAAAATTTCTCCTTCATTACAATATATTTTGTAGCTTTAGTCTAACATATGGTGAAATATAATGCAATAAAATAATAAAAACTTATACAGGAATTTTTAGTTATAATACAAATATAAATGAAAATGTCGATTTGATAAAGTGAGTTCTTAATAAAAAAAGACAAGCTCCTAAAAGCTTGTCTTTTTTTGGTGGAGGAGGGTGGATTCGAACCACCGAAGTCACTGACGACAGATTTACAGTCTGTTCCCTTTGGCCACTCGGGA
>JAIDEF010000102.1 GCA_029054965.1 Eubacterium sp. | reverse complement strand
CCCTTTGACTTGTCAGGCGGTCAGAAAAGAAGAGTGGCAATTGCATCCATTATTGCAATGGAGCCGAGAGTTCTTATTCTTGATGAGCCATGTGCAGGGCTTGACCCAAGGGGAAGGGACACCATACTTAATTTAATTAAAAATTATCAAAGGCAAAAGGGTAATACAGTACTCTTTGTTTCACATTCAATGGAGGATGTTGCAAAAATCTGCAGCCGTGTTCTTGTTATGAATAAGGGCAGTGTGGCAATGTTCGGTGATGTTGACAGCGTTTACTCACATGGTGATGAGTTAAAGAAAATGGGACTTAATGTTCCTGAAATTACAGATATTTTTCTTAAACTGAAAGCAAGCGGTGTTGACTGCAAAACAAATATTTATACCGTTGAGCAGGGTGTTCAGGAATTTAAAAGGCTTACAGGGAGGTACTGCTTATGATAAGTGATATCACAATCGGTCAATATTTCCCGGGTAACTCTTCGTTACATAAAATGGATGCCAGAATGAAAATTATTCTTGTGCTGTGCTTAATTGTTTCGCTTTTTATTTGCAAAAATGTTGTTTCTTTAGCGGTAATGGTTGTGCTGTCAGTTGTGATTGTCGCTATATCCAAAATCCCGCCTAAAACTATTGCTAAAAGTATTAAACCGCTTATTATAATCATCCTTATTACTGCGGTGCTTAATCTGTTTTATGGTTCAGGTGAGCCGCTTGTTCAGCTCGGCAGATTTAAGATAACTGTTGATGGAATTGAAACAGCAGTATTTATGGCGGTTCGTATTATTCTTCTTGTGGTTATCAGCTCACTTCTGACCTATACAACATCGCCGAATGAGCTTACCGATTCGCTTGAAAGACTTCTTAAGCCGTTAAAGCTTGTTAAAATAGATGTTCATTCAATAGCGATGACTATGACTATTGCACTAAGATTTATTCCGACACTTGTTGAGGAAATTGATAAAATAATGTCTGCACAGAAATCACGTGGTGCAGATTTGGATTCGGGTAATTTGATTCAAAGGGCTAAGGCGCTTATTCCTGTGCTTATTCCCTTGTTCGTTTCGTCATTCAGAAGAGCAAATGAGCTTGCTTATGCTATGGAATGCCGATGCTACCGTGGTGGTGACGGACGGACAAAAATGAAGGTTATGAAAATGACAGCAAGGGATTATGTTTCCCTGGCTTCAGTTATTTTGATTATGGCTGCTGTTATTGTTCTGAATAAGGTGTTTGCAGGTTTGATATGAGAAATTTGATGGTAACAATCAGATATGACGGCTCAGCCTACCATGGCTGGCAGGTGCAGAAAAATGCCCTGACCGTTCAGGAGGTGTTTCAGAATGCTGTTGAAAAGGTGTTTGGTGTAAGGCTTGATGTTAAAGGCTGCAGCAGAACTGATTCAGGTGTTCACGCAAATATGTATTGTCTGACTTTTGAAACTGATATGAATATATCGGAAAAAGGTGTTGTTATGGCTCTCAATACGCATTTGCCAAAGGATATTGCAGCGGTCGAATGCTGTGAGGTTTCGTCTGATTTTCATCCGCGGTATTCCTGTGTTACAAAGGAATATGTTTATAAGCTCTATAACGGCGAAATAAGAAATCCATTTTATGCTGATTATGCACTTCATTACAGATTTAAGCTTGATGCTGATTACCTTGATAAAGAGGCACAGGCGTTTGTGGGTACTTATGATTACAGCGGCTTCTGCTCATCAAAAAGTGATGTTGAGGATACTGTAAGAACAGTAAAAGCCTTCCGTGTCTGGCGTGAGGGTGATATGGTTTTCTTTAAGGTTGAGGCAGACGGCTTTTTGTACAATATGGTAAGAATTATGGTCGGAACTCTTTTGTTTATCGCTCAGGGTAAAATCAAAAAGGGTGAGCTGGCAGATGTTATAAAATCAAAGGACAGGGCAAGGGCAGGCAAAACGGCACCTCCCCAGGGTTTGTATTTGAACAGAGTTAATTATTAAGGCGGTGAAAATATGGCAGGCAATCAAAGAAAAATTGAGCGTGAGGAAAGACGGGAGCAGCGTGAAAGAAAGCATAAGCTTATTGTTTGGATAGTAATTGCAGTTGTGGTTCTTGCGCTTATAATTATGAAAATCTGTGAGGTAAATGTTAACTCAATCAAGGACCGTTTTACAGATGCAAATGGTAATTTTACATTAACAGAGGGTGTGATTACAGATAATTTCCCATTCAGTCTTGATGCATCACAGAATGTAATTGTTACCGATTTCAATAATATGCTTGGTGTGCTTACACCAAACAGCTTTACAGTTCTTGAAAGCAAGGAGGCATCGGTCAACTATGCTTTTGAGCACGGATATTCAAATCCTGTTCTTTCAACAGAAGGTGTTTATTCGCTTGTTTATGATCAGGGTTCAAATAATTACAGACTTGATACAACATCACAAGCAGTGTACGAGGAGGAAACAGCAAAGCCCATACTCTGTGCCGATGTTGCTAAAAACGGCACGGTAGCTCTTGCAACAACATCAAAGGAAAAGCTTTGCGATGTTACAATTATTTCTAAAGCACTTAAAGAGGAATGGTCATTTGGCATTTCTGATGGTTATATTGTTGACATAGCCCTTAATGACAGTGGTAAGGAGCTCGCTGTTGCAGTTGTTAACAGTGAAAATGCAGAGCTTGTTACGACTGTTTATACATATCGTGCAGGCGGCAGCAGTACAGGAGAAGTTCAGCTTCCGTCAGGAACTCTTGCAAAAATCAAATATTCAGGCGGAAATATATGGACTGTTGGTGATACATACCTTGGAGTTATAAAAAAAGGCGAATATGTTTCTGTATTTGAGCAGGGAAGTATCAACACGAATTGTTATAGCTTTACTTCATCAGGTGATTTGCTTATTGCCTACGGCGGTTACAGTAATTCAACAGACTGTACGCTTTCCTATGTCAAATCAAACGGCAAGGTTAAAACGGATATAAGCCTTGCAGCCAATATAAAGGATGTTTCGGCAACTGCAGGCTTGGTTTATGTTTTAACTACTGATGAAATAATCAGTTATAATTATAAAAACGGCGAGGAAAAGAACAGGTATGACAATAATGATTCTGTCAAATCTATATGTGCTTTAGGTTCGTCGGTATATACACACAAGCAGTCTGTTATTGATAAAAAGTAATTTAATTGACTGTATCAGAATTATTTGGAGAGGTATGTGATGATTAGTTATATTGACATTGCTTTTTTTGCAATGGCTGTTATAATGATAATAGCGGGTGTAAAAAAAGGCTTTCTTGTATCACTTTTAAGTATGGCGAAATTTATAATAATTTTACCGTTGTCATACTTTCTCAGTGATTTTGTAAAGCCGTATATCCCTGCTGAGATTTTAGGGGAAGCACCTGAAGCAGTAATTGAAATTATTGCTTTTCTGATTTGCTTTTTAGTTTTGCTTGTAGTCGGCACGATTCTTTTGTCGCTGTTAAAAAAACTGCAGAAGGATAAAGATTTGCCACTTCATAATACTAACGCTGTTCTGGGCGGAGCATTTGGCTTTGTCAAAGCATTCATACTGGTTTGTGTATTCTCAGCTATAATTGGTGCGGCAGAGCCATATATACCCAAGGACAGTGCTTTTATTGAAATGGTGCACAGCAGCTATGCTATTGATTTAATAAATGATATTAATCCATTTAATTAAATTTCAGGAGGTTTAAAATGAGCAAGTTTAATGAGAATGTTAAAGATTTGTTTGATAACTGGAATACAATTCCAAACTGGCTTTGCTTTTTAAGGATTGCGCTTATACCTGTATTCGCAACACTTTTTATAAAGGGCAGCTACATACCGGCTTTTATTCTGATGATAGTGGCAGCTTTAACTGATTTGCTTGACGGTAAAATAGCAAGAAAGTTCAATATGGTTTCAAACCTCGGCAAAATTCTTGATCCTATTGCCGATAAGCTTTCACAGATTGCTATTGTTGTTATTCTTATCGTTAAGTATTGGGATGGTTATTTAAAGTATATTCTGTTTCTGTTTATAGTTAAAGAGCTGCTTATGGTGCTTGGAGGTGCTTTGCTTATGGCAAAGGGTATGCGTCCTGTTGCTGCTGAAATGTGGGGTAAGGTTGCCACAACCGTATTTTATGTGTTTATGATTATCATCATTGCACTGGGTGGTGAGGGATGTGCCCTTTATGATGTTGCATTCTTTAAGCCCTTTATTCTCCCTGAATGGCTTATTACCGCAATGGTTGTTATATCTGCACTTCTTGCATTCGTTTCTTTGTTTGGCTATGCACCCGGATTTATTCGTCAGCTTAAAGAAAATAAAGCCAACAAAAAATAAACAGGTCTAATAAAAAATAAATAAGTTCATACTAATATATAATATCTGTTATTATAACTAACTCTTGGTGAGGTGATTTTATGAAGCAACAAATGTGTTCTCGCTGCGGCGAGCGGCCGGCAGTTGTGTTTATTCAAAAAATGGAGGGGGATAAGGTTACCCCTGAAGGACTTTGTATTAAATGTGCAAGGGAACTTAATATTGGCTCAATTAATCAGATGATTGACAAAATGGGTATTTCAGATGAGGAGCTTGAAATGGCATCAGAGCAAATGGCAAGCTTTATGGAAAATATGGGCGATTTCAATTTTGACAGCCTTGGTGAAATGTTCAATGCGGATAATATGGACGGTGCACAGACTTTGCCGTTTACAGAGCTTTTCGGTGATGCTTCTGCTGATGACAGCAGCGTTGCCGGTAACGATAATAAAAAAGGAAGCAAAAGGCGTCAGAAGAGGGCTAAGAAAAATTCACAGGATGATACAAGAAAGTTCCTTAACACCTATTGCAA
>JAIDEF010000101.1 GCA_029054965.1 Eubacterium sp. | reverse complement strand
ACACAGAAGAGGATATACAGTTTTTCATTGATAATTGCAAGTATAAAAGTGTATTGACTTTATCTGATAATAATGTGCTGAATTCAATGCTGTTTTTAGTTGATGCTGATGTTAATGATACAAAATATAAATATGTTTATGCGGCCTGTACATCTGAGCAAAGCAGAGGGATGGGGTATATGTCGGCTCTGCTGAGATATGCGGTAAATTCATATAATAATGTACTTCTGATACCTGCAGATGATAATCTTGTCAGATATTATAAAAAAAGAAATTTTAATAAAGTTATCGAAATTGATAATATAGAATTTAATGAATGCAGTGAAATAAAAGAATATCTGTTTGAAGGCTGTTCTTTAGAAAAACCGTTTGCACTTGCATTTGTGAAAGGTGATTGATATGGTTTTTTTGTTTTTAGCAGAAGGATTTGAGATAATTGAGGCTCTTGCTCCGGTTGACATGTTAAGACGTGCAAAGCTTGATATTAAAACAGTAGGAGTTACAGGCAAAACAGTTACATCATCCTGTGGTGTTGCGGTTAATGCTGATATAACTGCTGATGAATTTGTGTATGAAAATGTGGACGCAATAATTCTTCCGGGTGGTATGCCGGGTACACTGAATCTTGAAAACAATCAGGTTGTTCAGTCAGCAATTGACAAAGCTGTAAGTGATAATGCATTAATATGCGCAATATGTGCAGCTCCATCAATACTCGGTCATAAGGGTCTGCTTAAGGGGAAAAACGCTATTGCTTTTCCTGGCTTTGAAAAGGATTTGGAGGGTGCTGAAATATCTTCTGAACACGTTACTGTCGATGGTAATTTCATTACAGCTAAGGGTGCAGGTGTTGCTGCTGAATTTGGCTTGAAAATTGTTGAAATGCTTACAGATAAAGCTACTGCCGATAATATTAAGGAAACCATACAATGAATATAAAAAAAGAACTTAGAAAAGAATTAAAATCAAAACGAAAAAATATTGAAAAAAAAGCACAGAACGATGAATTTATCAGAGAGAATTTAATTTGCAGTGATTTATAT
>JAIDEF010000100.1 GCA_029054965.1 Eubacterium sp. | reverse complement strand
GTTTATATCAAAGGGTAATGTAATGGATTTAGCAGTCGGTGTTATCATCGGCGGTGCTTTTTCATCAATTGTTACATCCCTTACAGATAATATTATAAAGCCGCTTATTAATTGTATCGGCGGTGCTGAAATTCAGGGTAAAATTCATCTAATAGGTGAAAACTATATTGATTATGGTGCATTTCTGTCAGCAGTAATTAATTTTCTGATAATGGCACTGATTATTTTTTGCATGGTTAAAATTGTTAACAAGGCAGTTGAGCTTGGCAAAAGGCTTGAAAGGGAGCAGCCCAAGGAGCCTGAAAAGCCTGTTACAAAAATCTGTCCGTTTTGTAAGAGTGAAATCCCGGTTGATGCAGTTAAATGCTGCCACTGTACATCAGATATTCCAAGTGAGGAATAGAAATAATAAACATAGTTAATTAATATTATTGAGGTGTAATGTTATGAATATTAAAGAATATCATTTTCCATCAGCAACAGGCGAGTGCGAAATCTACGGGAATGTGTATACCCCTGAAAACAGTGATATAAAGGGTGTCATTGTTATTCATCACGGAATGGCAGAGCATCAGAAAAGATATTTTGACTTTATCAGTTATCTGACCGACTGCGGTTATGCTGTTTATATGCACGATATGGCAAATCACGGAAGGTCAAATCAGAATTTTGATTTAACAGGCTACTTTGGAAAAAAGGATGGTTACAGAAATCTTGTAAGGGATTTCAAGACTACCTTTGATAAAGCAAAGACCGAAAATCCTGGAAAAAAGCTTATTGTAATGGGGCATTCAATGGGTTCCTTCATTGTTCGCTGCTTTACTGCATGGTACAGTGATGCCGGTTTTTGCGGAGCTGTTTATATGGGTACAGGCGGCTCAAATCCGATAGCAGGCATAGGTGATAAGGCGTCTGCACTTGTTGCTAAGCTGACAGGCTATACACAAAAAAGTAAAATGCTTGACAAAATGACCTTCGGTGCATATGGTAACCAGTTTGACAAAAGGACAGATTTTGACTGGCTGACACGTGATACTAAGGTTGTTGATGAATATATTGCAGATAAATATTGCGGTTTTCTTTTCTCTGCTCAGGGTATGAATGATTTGGTTAAGCTGAATATTGCTGCTAATTCAGACGAATGGTATAAGAAGATTCCCAAAGAGCTTAATATACTTTTAATCAGTGGTGATATGGACCCTGTTGGAAATTACTCAAAGGGAATTAAGGAAATCAATGATAAGCTTGTTTCAACAGGTCACAGAAATGTCAATATGAAGCTTTATTCACAGGGCAGGCATGAAATTCTCAATGAGCTTAATAAAGATGAGGTTTATAGGGATATAGTTGATTTTGCAGATAAATGTGTTAAATAATAATTTTGTTTTTTATGTCAAGGAGTAAGTGT
>JAIDEF010000010.1 GCA_029054965.1 Eubacterium sp. | reverse complement strand
ATCACAAGCCTTTTCTCGGCACACAGTTTGTTCAGACACTTATGATTTATAATGTTAGCCCAAAATAAAAAGAACGCTCCTGATGTAAAATAACATCAGGAGCGTTTTTTCTGTTTTCAGCTTTTATCAAATAACTTATTTAAAACTTGATTGTTTGGTAAATTCCGTAGTGATCACTCACAAGACCATTTGTCGTATCATTTAAAATCTGATAATCGCCGACTGTACCTGTGGTGAAAATGAAATCTATCGGCTCACCATCGGTAATTTTTCCCCAGTCGTGATAAGTATTTGTGTCTGCCGACTGAACATTAAGCTTATCAGCAAGAAGTCCTGAGGCTTCACCGTCGATATAATCATTGAAATCACCGCTTAAAACAATCGGCGTATTGGGATACTGTGTCTTAAGCTCATCAATTTTGCCAAGCAAAACATTTGCACCGAACACTCTCGCCTCATCGCTTGCATTATCGAAGTGAGTATTCATATGAATATACTTAAGGTCTGTTTCCCTGCTCTGCAAAACAACATAAGAACATACTCGATAACAGCCAGCTCCCTCAAACTTACTTTCTTTGTCAGGTGTTTCAGACAGCCAAAAGGTATTTTTATCTATACACTCATATTTATCTTTAAGCCAGAAAACCGAGTTCATTTCACTTTTCTTTTCATTATCATCACCGCCGCGGACAACACCATAGCTGTCATAGTCAGGCATAAGCTCCGCAAGCTTTTTCATCCAGTCACTGTTCATTTCCTGTGTACCGACAGAATCGGGTTTAACAGCGTTCATATAAACAGCAAAGCGTTTTACTCTTGCACCTGCTGATGTATTCTTTAAAAGGCTGCCCCATGGTGCTGCCACATTAAAGCTGACAACTGCAACATCACTTTCCTTTTCATTTGCAGGACAAAAGGTAAATTCATCAACCTTTGAGCACCCTGCAAAGACAGAGGCAATAATTGAAAATGATAATAAAAGTGAAAATACTTTTCTTAAACTGTTTCTCATATTAATTGTCACCCTTCTTTGATTTTTTCTTCATTATTGCTGTTACAGCACAGGCAGCAGCGATAAGCAACACAGCACCAGCCACACCTCCGGCAACACCTGCTTTTAATGCAACAGGAATAAAATCTGTTGTGTTCTGTGTCATTGTATCAATAAAATTCGGCAATGTATACAATAATGAGCCGTCATTGCTGCCATAAGCAATTCTCAAAACAGCAACATCATATTTGCCAAGCTCAACTGTCATCTGATTATCACTTGCATCTATATCGTACTCAGCAGGATAGGTTGTATTTTTACCAAGCTCATTGCACGCCTGCTTATATTGGCTTTCAACAGACTGAACAGATGCCTTGTTGATGTTATCCCAACCCTCAAGCTTAACATCAACTGCCGTTTCTTTGCCGGAGGTATTGACAAGCTTTACATACATTACCTGACTTTCCTCGTCAACAGTTACAGACTGATAAACACCATTTTCGTCGGTTCCTCCATTAGCAAAGGTTGAACATATATATTCACTGCCATAGTTATTGGCAAAAAGCATCTGTGTGTAATAGCTCGGAGTTAATACGATTTCCTGTGAATCAAACCAGATAAGATTAACATTCCAGCACTGGGAATTGACCTTAGCAAAGGTTGGTGCATATGAAGCCATATCGACAATATCACCGTTACGCTCAATACCTGTCAGATAGCTCGCCTCTTCAGCAGCCTCATAAATATTAGACTTTGTCTGCAGCGTACCGAAGCCCGGTGAGGTAGCTGCGTATTCACCCACAAAAACATGTGCCGAATTACGGTCATAGCTGTCATACCTGCTGTTATTGTTAATCAAATAGCTGTCGTTTGTATAATAATGCTCATCAACAATAGTGTCTTTGAAATCCTTATCAATCCAATCCCAGCAGTTGTCAAATGCTTCACCATCAAGCCATGTTCCGCTTGATGAAATCACAGTAATATCAGGATATACCGCCTTTACAGCCTTGTAAAGCTCTCTGAAATTACGTTCGTATATCTCACCCCAGTTTTCATTGCCGAGGCCGATATATTTAAGATTAAACGGCTCTTCACTGCCATTGGCAGCACGAAGTGCACCCCAGTATGTGGCAGTAGCATCACCGTTGGCATATTCAATCAAGTCAAGAATATCCTGCACATATGCATCCCATTCAGAGGTGCCAGGACGGAGTGCAATTGTATCAAGATATTTTTCAAAATCATCACGTGAATTTATATTGAGTCCGTTTATGTAATCGGTAAATTCTTTTCTTTCATCAGCCTGCTTTTCGGGGTCAAGATTTTTGTTCTCCGTCAGGTAGCTTTCCCACTGAGCATCTGTCATTGACAGCTTTTCAAGAGCAAGAACATAGTCATCATAGGCTGCTCTCGGCTGGCAGGTCAAGCCCACATTAAGTATAGGCAGCGGCTCGGCATTCAAATCATCGCAAAGCTGAAAATATTCGTGGTAGCCCATTGCCATTGTGTTGATATAATCCCTGCCGACATCATCACGCCACAGATTATAAAACTGCTTTCTTTCCTCAAGCGGACCGATTGTTTCCTTCCAGTCATAGAGATTTTCAAGACTGTCGCCCTCAGCAAGACATCCGCCGGGGAAACGGATGAATGACGGATTCATCTGCTCCAGTGCAGTATAAAGGTCAGATCTGAGTGTAGTATATTTCCAGCTTTGATTTCCGTAGCCGTAGCTTGCCTGAGGAACAAGGGTTACAAAGTCGATCAGCATTGTTCCGCTGCCGTCAAATTCTATTGTAAGTCCGCCGTCCTCTGTAGCATCAGCCTCAAGTACAGCACTTATTTCAGTCCAGCTATTACCCACTGTTGAAATATCCAGAGATGTAACATTTGATTTGTTTTTAGCTGAATCAAGATATACAGATACAGTTCCGTTAAAGTCTTTATTCTGCATATAACAGGAAAAATCGTAGCTTACACCCTCTTTAAAACCCATATCTGCTGTTTCAGCCTTTTTATTATTTCTGTCATAGGTTTTATAATCATACAATTCAGTATAGCCGAGATTAGTAATACTGCCCTTGCCGTTAACACTGATTGTAGCATAGGTCGGATTGTTTTTATTCATTGGTGATGAATTTTCATCCGTTGCTAATGTAATATTATTACTTACCCAGCCTGTTGTCTTGTTAAACTCATACTCAAAAGAGCCATTATTGACAAGGTTTGAAACAAGACCGCCGTCACAGGCAAAGCTTATATCTTCAATAAAAAGACCGTAAAGCTTGTCCGAAATTTTTCTGCGGGTATCATCTGCTTTAATGGTTAAAACGGACTTTTCCTGAGCTGATACAGGAACAGCAAAAGCTGTTATAATAAGAATTAAAGAAGTTAAAAAAGCTAATATTTTTTTCATTTTTCTGCTCCTTAAGGTTACTGGCTTAATTATAGCCTATATCCTGCTTATTGTCAAAAGCATACATTATTTATCCTTATTATAAATCAGCATTATCACCCTGTGAATATCATCCTTAATCAGTGTCATTTTTTCTGTATTGACTGAGTATTTCAAAAAATCCGTAGGTTTAAAAGCTATATATATCTCACCATCCTGAAAAAGACGCTCCTTAGCTTTTTCATATTCATCATCAGTTTTATATCTGAATTCAACAAAATCCCGATCTTTCTCAAGACTTTCAGCTATAACCCGCCTTACATCACTTACGGAATATTCATCAAAATATCTGTTTTCCCTTACAAAATAATTTGCCTCCAAAGAATTAGCGGTTAGAAGAGGATATAAGTCGTCAAGCTCATGATTAACAGATATTTCACCTGCTGTAATGCAAAAATAACTGTGACACACAAGCTTATCATTTCTTGTATCATCCCAGGTGGGATCACTGTAATAATACTTCCCGTCAATCTGCTGAACAATCCATGCATGATTTTCCGTACCGCTGCTGTTTGATGCAACACCCACAACGTACATAGCCGACAAGCCTGCTTTTTGTAACAGATACTGATAAGCCTTTGCATAGCCTGCACATACAGCAGTATTTTTTAAGAACACACCCTCTATTGAAGAATCCTCTGGTATCTCCAAAATTCTGTCAAGATTTTCGAGATCATAACGAGTGTTCAGAATAACATAATTGTAGCATGCAAGTGCTTTTGTATATTCATCTCCGCTCAGTCCTTCTATAATTTTATCTGTCTTTTCTTCAATGAGCTTCTTTTTTTCCATTGCTTCGTTCTTTGAATAAGCATAGTCAATATTAAGAAATCCTCCTGCACCAAAAGAGCACTTGCCTGTACACCAGAACAGCTCCGGGTGCTCCGACATTTCTATTTTAAATATGTCAAAGGCATCCTCAACCTCATCAAATTAACCAACAAACACGGGAGTTTTAAAACCTAAAATAGCGTTATATATTGT
>JAIDEF010000001.1 GCA_029054965.1 Eubacterium sp. | reverse complement strand
AAGTATTAGTATTTGAATTAAAACAGCATTGTTGAATTGCTCAGCAGCATAATCCTCATTATTTGAATTTGAAAGTTCAGAGGCCAATCTGAATAGTTTATTGTCATTGGATTTTATAACATTAATTTTTTTGCTGTCAGCAGCTTCAAAGCATTTTGAAAGCTTGATTGATTTCAGATATTTATCATCAATCCATATAACAATTCTTTCATACACCTTATTTTCACTAATAATCGGTCGATGAATATCACCGCTTCTTACTAATAAAATATCATATGGCTCTAATTTATATTCCTTTCCCTCGATATTATATTTTACATCACCTGATATAAAGAAAATTATTTTACTGAATTCGTGATAATGAAATTCAAACCTTTGTTTTTGTCTGTCTTTGATATTAAATACTTTGAAATTTTCTTTTAAATATCCTCTTTTACCATATTCACCATCGGTAATATATTTATTATAGTCCATAGCAATATAATAAAACACTATTTGCATATTGTAAAGCACAAAATGATATATTAAATGCAAATAATTGGTAATATAATTAGTTTGAGGTGATAAAATGAATATATTGGTTTTAGCAGGAGGATTAAGTCCCGAAAGAGAAGTGTCCTTGGTATCCGGTTCACAGATTGCAAAAGCATTGATTAATAAAGGACACAGTGTTTATCTTTTGGATTTATATTATGGTATCGAAGATATTAATAATCTGTATTTTTCAAAAAATACAGATTCTATTAAAGATTACATAATAAATAATAAAGCCCCTGAAAACATTAATGAAAATAATATAATTGGCAGTAATGTAATTGAAGCATGCAAAAAAGCAGATATAGTTTATCTTGCACTGCATGGTGATATTGGTGAAAATGGTAAATTACAAGCATTATTAAAACTAAACAATATTAACTATACAGGCTCGGATTATGACGGATGCTTCCTTTCAATGAACAAAATAGTTTCAAAGATTATTGCAAAGCATAACGGAATAAAAACAGCCGATTGGTGTATAAATGAGCTTGATGAAAGAGTAAATTTCCCTTGTGTTGTTAAACCGGCAAGCTGTGGCTCAAGCATCGGAATAACAATTGCAGAAAATATGGTCGATCTTTATAAAGCGTTGACATCAGCAAAAAAATATGACAAAGAGGTTTTGATAGAGGAGTATGTTGAGGGCAGAGAATTTTCGGTTGGTATTTTAGATGATAAGCCATTGCCGCCTATTGAAATAGAAGTAATAAGTGGTTTTTATGATTATAAAAACAAATATCAGGCTGGATTGACAAAGGAAACCTGCCCTGCAGCATTAGATAATGATTTGACCAACAAGCTGCAAGATGCTGCATTGAAAATACATAATGCGTTGCATTTAAAATACTATTCACGAATTGATTTTATTGTTGACAGCAATGATGATATATTTTTTCTTGAAGCAAATTCTCTTCCGGGAATGACACCAACAAGCCTGCTCCCGCAGGAAGCCAAAGCAGTTGGTATAGATTATAATGAGCTTTGTCATAAAATTGCTATAAATGCTTTAGAGCATTAATAAAAAAGTCCAAGGTTAAAACCTTGGACTTTTTATCTGTATTATCAGTCAATTAATTCTTTCATATCGTACATACCTGCATCTTTACCGCACATATATACTGCTGCGTTAACAGCACCAACAGCAAAAATTTCTTTGCTTCTTGCTGAATGTGAAAGAGTAATAATTTCATCACGACCTGCAAAAATGATTTCATGCTCGCCGACAATTGTTCCGCCTCTAACTGCGTGAAGACCGATTTCATTTTTAGTTCTTTTTTCACGTTTTGCGTGGCGGTCATATTCATACTTCATTGCCTGAGGTGTTAACTCACAAATGTCATCTGCAATCATAAGAGCAGTGCCGATTTGTGCATCAATTTTTTGATTATTTTTCTTTTCAAAAATTTCAATATCAAAATC